>PUKW01000308.1 GCA_003550665.1 Paracoccaceae bacterium
GTGGTGTGGGACACCTTCGGGCAGATGGGGGCGATGTTCGCCTTCTTCATGTCGCAGGCCAGGCTGCTGGAGCGGCACTGGGTCGAGGAAGGCTGAGCGCGGTTTTCGCGTGACAGGGCTTGCGCGTCTGTGCAGCCTCGGCGCGGGTTGTTCGGGAGGAACCGGTGCGCAGGAAGGTGGTTTCGGCGCGCGACGCGGTCGCGCTGATTCGCGACGGCGATACGCTGACGACATCGGGCTTCGTGGGCATCGGCGTGCCCGAGGAGCTTCTGAGCGCGCTGGAGACGCGCTTTCTCGAGAGCGGCGCGCCGCGCGATCTCGGGCTGGTCTTCGCCGCCGGACAGGGCGACGGCAAGGAACGCGGGCTCAACCGGCTGGGTCATGACGGGCTGTTGCGCTTCGTCATCGGCGGGCATTGGGGGCTGATCCCCAAGATCGGCGCGCTCGCGCTCGACGGGCGGATCGCGGGCTGGAACCTGCCGCAGGGCTGCATCTCGCAGCTTTATCGCGACATCGCCGCGGGCAAGCCGGGCACGCTCTCCAAGATCGGGCTGGAGACCTTCGTGGACCCCGAGCGAGAGGGCGGGCGCATCAACGACATCTCCACCGACACGGTCGTCGAGCGGGTCGAGATCGCCGGGCAGAGCTGCCTGTTCTACCATGCCCGCCCGCTCACCGTGGCACTGCTGCGCGGCACGACGGCCGACGAGCTCGGCAATGTCACCATGGAGCGCGAGGCACTGATCCTCGACAATCTCGCCCAGGCGATGGCGGTGCGCAATTCGGGCGGCGTGGTGATCGTGCAGGTCGAGCGGATCGCGAAGGGCGGCACCCTGCCCGCGCGCGAGGTCGTGATTCCCGGCACGCTCGTCGATGCCGTCGTCGTCGCCGCGCCCGGGAACCATCACCAGACCTTCGCCACCGAGTTCTCCCACGCCTTCACCAACCGCATCCGCGCGCCCGAGGGCGCCGTCGCGGCCCCACCGCTCGATGCGCGCAAGGTGATCGCGCGGCGCTGCGCGATGGAGCTGCCGGTCAACGGGGTGGTCAATCTCGGCATCGGCATGCCCGAGGGCGTCGCCTCCGTCGCCAGCGAGGAGGGGCTGCTGGCGCATCTCACCCTGACCGCCGAGCCCGGCGTGATCGGCGGGCATCCGGCCTCGGGGCTCGATTTCGGCGCCGCCGTGAACACCGATGCGGTGATCGCGCAGAATGCGCAGTTCGATTTCTACGATGGCGGCGGGCTCGACATGGCCTGCCTCGGCATGGCGCAGATGGACCGGCACGGCAATGTCAACGTCTCGCGCTTCGGGCGCACCCTCGCTGGGGCGGGGGGCTTCATCAACATCTCGCAATCTGCGCGCCGCGTCGTCTATGCGGGCACCTTCAGCGCGGGCGGGCTCGATGCGCGCATCGCCGGGGGCGGGTTGCAGATCGCGTCTGAGGGGCGGGCCTGCAAGCTCGTCGCGGATGTCGAGCAGGTCACCTTCTCGGGCGCGCGCGCCGCGCGGCACGGCCAGCCGGTCCTCTATGTCACCGAGCGCTGCGTCTTCGAGCTCACCGCCGAGGGGGTCACGCTGATCGAGATTGCGCCGGGCGTCGATCTGGAGGCCGACATCCTCGCGCAGATGGCGTTCCGCCCCCGCATCGGCGCGCTGCGCGAGATGGATGCGCGGCTGTTTCGCCCCGAGCCGATGGGGCTGCGAACCGATCTTCTGCATCTCGCTCTGTCGGAGCGCATCGCGCTCGACAGCGAGACCGGGCGGCTCTTCATCAATCTCGAGAAGATGCGCGTGCGCAGCCAGGACGACATCGACATGATCCGCGCGCGCGTCGAGGAGATCTGCGCACCGCTCGACGGCAAGGTCGAGGCGATCGTGAATTATGACGGCTTTCGCCTCGACGAGGAGGTGGCCGATGCGTATGCGGCGATGGTCGCCGACCTCGAGGCGCGGTTCTATTCGCGGGTGACGCGCTATTCCGGCTCGGCCTTCCTGCGCGTGAAGCTCGGCGAGGGCTCGCCGCTTTTTGAGTCGCGCGAATCGGCGCGCGCCTTCCGCGACCGGGGCTGATCAGGCCGCGGGGGCCGCGCTCGAGCGCCGCGCGATCAGCTCGACGGGCAGGACGAGCTCCGGCGCCCCCGTCACCGTCCCGTCGATGCAGCCGAGCACCATGCGCGCGGCCTCGACGCCGATGGTGGTGCGCTGCTGGCGCACCGTGCTCAGCGGCGGGGTCAGATGCGCGGCGATCTCGATATTGTCGAACCCCACCACCGAGACATCGCGCGGCACCTCGACGCCGGCCGCCTGCACCGCGCCGATGAAGCCGGCGGCCATCTCGTCGCTCGCGCAGAACAGCGCGGTGGGGCGCTCGGCCATCGCCAGCCATTCCCGCGCCGCGAAGGCCCCCGAATCGAGCGAGAAATCCCCCGCGAAGAACCACGCCTCCCGCGTCTCGAGCCCGGCCTGAGCGAGCGCCGCACGGGTGCCGGCGATGCGCGCCTCGGTGAGCACGTTGCCCGCCGGGCCGGTGATATGGCCGATGCGCCGGTGCCCCAGCCCGGCGAGATGCGCGACCGCGAGCCGCGCCCCCGCGGCGTTGTCCACGCGCACATTGGGCAGCGCGAGCCCCTCCATCCATTCGCAGGCGATGACCATCGGCGGCAGTGGCCGGTCCCCCGCCCCCGGCGCCAGATGCGCGCGCTCGACCGTGCCGTCGAACAGGATCAGCCCGTCCGCCACCCCGTGGCCGAGATAATGCAGAAGCTGCCCGCCGGCTTGCGGTCCGTTCTGCGTGTCGGCGATCAGAAGGTGATAGCCGCGCGGGCTGAGCGTCGCGGACACCCCCGAAAGGATCTGCGAGAAGAACGGGTTGGCGAGGTTGGGCACGAGCGCGACGATGGAGCCCGTGCGCTGGCGGCGCAGGTTGCGCGCGGAGTGATGCACCGCGTAGCCGGTGCGCGCGATCGCCTCCTCGACGGCGGCGCGGGTGGTGGCGGCGACGATGCCGGGATTGGACATCACGCGGCTGACCGTCGCCGTCGAGACGCCCGCCTCGCGCGCGACGTCCTGAATCGTCACCGGCCGTTTCATCTCGGTCATGCCGCCCCCCTGCGCCCCGCGCGCTGCGTTAGCCCAAAGCCGCGGGCAGGGCAAAGAGTGTAATCCTTTACATCAGCGCGGATCGACTCTTGAAATCGATTTCAGACTCGGCTTAGGCTGCACCTGCCGGCGGGGGGAACGATGCCGGCGAGGGAGGACAGCATGAAGACACTCAAGGGCCCCGGGCTCTTTCTCGCGCAGTTCGCGGGCGATGCGGCGCCGTTCAATTCCTGGGACAGCATCACCAAATGGGCCGCCGAATGCGGCTATGCCGGCGTGCAGGTCCCGAGCTGGGACGCCCGGCTCATCGATCTCGACAAGGCGGCGAGCTCGAAGGATTACTGCGACGAATTCAAGGGCACGGCGCGCGCGAACGGTGTCGAGGTCACCGAGCTGTCCACCCATCTTCAGGGCCAGCTCGTCGCGGTGCACCCGGCCTATGACATCGCCTTCGACGGCTTCGCGCACCCCTCCGTGCATGGCGACCCGAAGGCGCGGCAGGAATGGGCCGTCGCGCAGGTCACCAAGGCGCTCGACGCCTCGCGCAACATGGGGCTCACGGCGCTCGCGTCGTTTTCCGGCGCGCTCGCCTGGCCCTATGTCTATCCGTGGCCGCAGCGCCCGGCGGGGCTCATCGAGATGGCCTTCGACGAGCTCGCGCGGCGTTGGCGGCCGCTTCTCGATCACGCCGATGCCTGCGGGGTGGATATATGCTACGAGATCCATCCCGGCGAGGATCTGCATGACGGGGCGAGCTTCGAGATGTTTCTCGACCGCGTCGATCAGCATCGCCGCGCGATGATGCTCTACGATCCGTCGCATTACGTGCTGCAGGCGATGGATTATCTCGACAATCTCGACATCTACGCCGAGCGCATCGGCATGTTCCACGTCAAGGACGCCGAGCTCAACCCGACCGGGCGGCAGGGCGTCTATGGCGGCTACCAGAGCTGGGTGAACCGCGCCGGGCGCTTCCGCTCCATCGGCGACGGGCATGTCGACTGGAGCGCGGTGTTCTCCAAGCTCGCCGCGATGGATTTCGACGGCTGGGCCGTGGTCGAGTGGGAATGCTGCCTCAAGCACCCCGAGGACGGCGCGCGCGAGGGTGCGCGGATCGTGCGCGATCACATCATCCGGGTGACCGACAAGGCCTTCGACGATTTCGCCGGCGCCGGCGCCGACGACGCCGCCAA
>PUKW01000279.1 GCA_003550665.1 Paracoccaceae bacterium
GCTATGATTTATTTTGATCGTAAGGAGGGGTTCTTTGGTATGAAAAGGCCCGGGATTACAATGGAGTTTGGGTTTTGTTTACTGGTTGCTGGCCTTGTCCGGTCCTTTGATCCCTTTTGCCTTCTTGGTCCTGGTGAATAGGGGTTTTGCTGTTGATGTCTTCTTGGGTCCTGCCTTCTTGAGTGCTGGTTTTGCTGGCTCTGGCTTGTCCTGGTCAATTGTCTGCTGTTCTGGTAATCCATCCAGACCAGACCAATGAGGCCGGTGAACACCAGGAATTAGTTTAAATGGGATAAGTTGAGCCGGAATCCGTGCCTGTTCCTCTAGGGTCCCTGCCTTCATGTACTGCTGTTCAATATGCTGCATTGAAAGGGATACCGGGTCAGGTAAGTATTCTGCTACAACATCAATTGCCGGGTCCTTGGCTTCAATCTTCTCAAGTAACTTAGAAAAAAGCATTAATTCGTGATCCGTCAGGACTTCGGATACATTCTGGAAAAGTTGCTCTGCCTCTTGCCGGTCATGGGAACCGTCCTCCCGGCGCATTAGTTCTAATTCTGATATTCTGGCCTGGTGCAGTTGAAAGCTGATATTGGACAGCAGTTCAAACACCTTTCTTTGCTCTCCCAGGGCCTTCAATGCTGTGTTGTCTTTCTTTGCTACATAGTTCCTTTTGAATATCTTCTCGGCCCTGGACAGCATCTTGTCAATCCGGCCCATTAAATCCATGCTTTCATCCAGTTCCTTCGTATCCCAGGCCCTAACAAGCTGCTTACTCAGGTGGTTCTTGGCATGTAACCGTACAGATTCTATACCTAAACCATATGTTCTGGCTATTCCCGAGTAGCTCTTCCCCTGCACAATGTCCCTATCTATCTGGATTCGTTTGCTACTATTACAAGCCTGGCACACCATTCCCATTACATACACCTCATTTCTGGTCCCCATGTTTTACAGGGGTTTATTGTTACTTTGTTCAAAAAATGCCCGTTTAATCTTAATCCTGCCACAAGGTTTACCTTTTCCCCGGGTCTCCATTATGTTTACAGGATTTTTACATACATTCCAGCCCGTGTTTTTCTATATCTCGAATTTTTCTATTTCTTGAAAACATCAATCTTGTCTGGACTGATTTTTATAAAAAACCCTGATTGATAAATACAGACAAAAACCAACCATACCTACCTAACCATACCTATTTACCCAAACTGGTAAACCAGGATTAATCCTAGCTTACTATTACTGGTTCATTCTATACCCTTTATATCTTATACCCTTTATATCATAATAACTAATATGGTTTGGAATAAAACGGTTGATTTTATTATATAAACGGCATTATTTTCATTTAACCCGAATACGAAATCCACCTGTTTTTTGTTGATAAACTTTCTTCATGACCTGGAAAAGTTCATCCTTGTACTGTTCCTGGACAACAAAACTATCATGGACAGCAAGAATTGGAATATCCTGTTTTGCAAAGTGCTGAATAACATCCAGGGCAATCTTGGCATCCAGGTTCATTATCTTCAGGCCGGTTTCTTTGCCGGTACAAAAGTAATGATTTATCTTAGCATGAGCCTTTTTAAATGCTTCCATCAATGGTCTTGCTTTTGTAATGTCTATCCCTTTCAAGACTTCCCTTTCATCATGGTTGTTAAACAGCCAGTAATTAGCTGCCCGTTCAGCGTGGGTCTCGTCCTTGGCATTTAACATACAAAGTAGAATTGTCTTTAAAAATGGTCTGACCTCTGGTCTATTATCAACTATGCTGTAAGGATCGCCGAAAAACTGAATACCCTCTTTGGCGTATAGCAAGTGCGGATGCAGGCCGGAATAATCAAGCTCAATGACAGGTTGTTGATTGATAGTAATTTCAGCCCGTTCCTGTTCTGAAAAACTCTGATAATGCCTATGGCCTCGGGTATGAAGTCGCCCATAAAGAGTAAATTTCCGATTAAATACGGCTAACAGGCAGGGGTTCAGCTTATATTTGCCATACCTGATGTCAGCCTTGCCATTAACTGCATTGGTCAGTTGCAGGATTTTTCTTATGCGGTGAGTTTCGGCTGTATTCTTGTATTCCTTCAACTTGCCTTTATCATCCCTGAGTTCAACAAGCTCCTTGGGGTCATAAATAACTGCTGAATGAAATTCTGGAATATATTGCAGGAGCTTTTCAGTTGCCCATATCCTGCTCATGCGTGCTTTGTTTTCGTAATTATGGCCTTTTTTCATTTTGATATATCCTGTCCTTTCCAATACTTTCACAAGTTCCATAATAAAGTAACTTGCCCTTGAATATTGACCTGCCTTCCAAGTGTTACGGTTTAGCGAAATTGAAACGGCCCGGTGCTTTGCCTTGATTAGATTAGCAATCAGGATTTCAAGGTCCAGATGCTTTTGTTCCCGCTTGTATAAACTTACGCCCTGATATAGTGGGTCAAAAAGATGTTTGACGGCCTCTCTGCCCTTATCATCCAATCGTAACGACTGGTTAAAATTGATACTGTTTTCAAGCCATTCGCCAGTCCCTTTCCTGTTATCTATTTCATCCCTGGCTTTTTTTATGATTTTGTTTTTCATTTCTTGTTCCACATTCTTGTTCTTTGATTGATTAAAAGCCCGGGAAGCGGAACAAGAAACGCTTGTCAGTAGGCTCGCGACTTCCTACCTATCCCGGGCAAATATTATGTTATGTAAAAACTATGTATTCTTTACGAACGTGATAAATCCCTTTTTCAAATAAGCCGTAAAATATTATATCTTCGGCCTTTTCCCCATCGCATTTTACTAATTTTCTGAGTTGTTCTTTGTCTAAGACATTAAAAGCAACTATGAAATTTCTGTAAAACCATCTGCCATAGTCATCAGACCTGACCGCAGTAACCTCGCCACTAAACAAATTGAAATAAATGTCTGGCCGGTTTTCATATTCTTCGTCTTTCATTTCCTGTGCAAGGCACTGTCCCATAAACGCTATTTTATCCTCAACTGTTAAATCATAAAAAGAGAAGTTTTTTTCTTCTATTTCTATGCCTAAATCTACAGAGGCAATCTGTATTTCAGTCTGGGGTTTCTTTGTTCCTTTTTTAGCCCGGGCTCGCCTTATTGCTTGTTTTGCATTCGCTGGTGCTTTTGTCCTAATCATTGTTCTTACCCCCTCCTTGCTTGGTTTTAATGTACTCCGGCGTAATGTCTATGGCCTTGTTGAACTTTGCTTCCTCGTCAATATTGGTGACTCCATCCAGATATTCTTTGACCAATCTTTCATCAACCGGGCCATCCATATCCACTAATCTTAACATTGCATTGACGGCTTTTAGATCAACACCAAGTTTATGAAACTGTAAAATCAGATTTGGGCCTTTCATTATGATTGCCTCGACCCAGACTTTGTCTTTTTTCGGTATTTTAATACGACCATCTGCCAAGCGTTCCAGCCAACTGGTCATATGGCCCAGCTCGGTCATCTTTCTGCATGTAGGGGACGGTGCATTTGCCTGGACCCGCCTGCGGGCTTCCGCTTGTTTTTCCAGGTCAGGTTCCATCTGTTCGGTGGCCCAGATGAGTGTTTGGGTTTCGGTCAATTCCTTTCGACTCACTTTTTTGTCTCTTATTGCTTGATTGATATTTTTTACCTGTTCAAGCAGGGTGATTTTTTCTTGCCTTATTGCTTGTTCTGACTTCTTAGGAGGTTTGGTTCTTTGCATATGACTGTCCTCTATGCCTGTCCATTGAGGGTATGTAAAAAGATTGCCAGGGCAGGAGCATTGGACCGGACAGGAAGCCGTCTGCTCTTTTCGGGAGCTACCCTATCCCCGGCAAATATAAAAAAAGGGCCTTTACTGATATTATACGCTTTTGCTGGCATTTGACTTAGACCGAAATAGAAGATTTTTTAAAGTTACCCTGGTGATTGTTGAAAATTCATCATCGTCAAGCTGTAAAAATTCCGCTGCTTCCGCAAGCAAGGAGATAAGTTCTTCATTTGACAGGCTTCCATCTGATTTGATAGGCGGTTCCAGGCCCATGATGGTGTTGACTTCCTTGGCAATCTGGCAAAGCAGGAAGTTCTGCAACTCGTCTGCCTTTTGATTCCGCTTAACTGTTCCGCAATCAACAACAACCTTGTTTCCGTACTGGTCTTTGGCCCTGATTAACTTCCGTCCATTTTGAAAGATTGTTTCCATTTTCCTGTCCTCATAAATTAGGATGCCGGGGCGGTGGACCATTCCAGGTCCACTATGATTGCGAGGAAACGCTATGGCCCCGGCAAATTTAGTGCCGGAA
>PUKW01000194.1 GCA_003550665.1 Paracoccaceae bacterium
AAGATATGGGAAAAGTTCTTTCAGTATTTCAACTGCTCTATTTCCAACAACCTGATATATATAGTTCTTTGGTCGTGGGGATATCCCACCTCCAAATCTTTTCTTATACATCTGGAGAATGTCTTCAAACCTATGATTGATTACTATACAAGGATACCCAGAATGCACATTATGTCCTGGTCTAAAACCTATATATCCCCTAGCATCAAAGAAACCTGAAAGATATACTAATTCTTCATCCATTGATGTTCTCCTTTGTATATAATATAATACATGGCTGGAAAAAACTTACGTTGTGGGTGTGTGTGTGTGTGTATTATATATCATATATTATATTATATACATATTACCAATATATATATACAGACACCCCACGTTGGACTTTTTCGCCTCCTATTCTTATATAATATTTTATACATATAACCTCTAAACATATAAATACCCTACGTTGGACTTTTATTTTTTCTCTAATCCTTTCAAGTAGTCCGGATCAGATTGTGAGCCTCTTCTTTGATTTAATTCATAATTCTGTGGGCCAGTCTCAAGAATAACATGTCTATCTAATAATTCCTGTACTCCCATCTTGCACTCTTTAGCAGTGTGAAATGCACACTTGCCTTTAATCCATTGTGAACTGTGGTTATAATTGCCTTTACCATCGGGAACTTTGAATAGTTTATACATCTCTTTAGCGTGTGGTGAAGGTGGTAAACTCCTTGGCGATATTAACTCTAACCTAGCCCATCCTCTACCATATGACTGTTCTTTAAGCTCAATATACTTAATGGTTCCACCTGGTATGGCTTGCCTTCTTGCTCTTGTTATGATACAGAACCGTGTTGGTTCTGGGTATTCACTGATTTTCTTCACAATATAACCAGTATCACAGCCTTCACCTACAATAGTCCCATGTCCTCTGACAATGCTTTGCATCTCCATCTGTGAGATTTCATTAAATGGTAATGATGCTATCGCTTTCTTACTATGTGCAGCTAATAAAACAGATCGCTCTGGAGATACAATCTCATTCAATGTGTCTCTTATAGTTTCACCTAGATTATCACTGTTTTCACTCAAGCGTTGTCTACCAGCAGGGAGCATTGCAATCAGACTGTCCATCCTGATAAAAACTGGGTCTATAGCGTGGACAAGTCTTAGGAGATCTTTCATCTTAGACATTCTTTCAAATCTGAAACCTTCCATCGAGTGAACATGTATTGGAAGATTTTTTCTTCTTACATTCAGACCTTGACAGAATCTATCTATATGATATTCTAAAGAAGCTTTGGGTGTTTCTTCGTCTAACATCATCACATCCCCCTGGTAAGTTGGCATACCAAAAATAGGTAGACCTGCTGCTATACAAACCGCATACCAACAACCAATCATCGTCTTGAAGCTTCCTTCTGGAGCAGTATCCATTCCTTTATGACCTAAAGGAAACCAATCTTCTATTAGCCAAGGGGGCGGTTCAGGCAAGAAATCTGCCACCGTTTTAGGCATCGTGTCTCCTATGAAATATTTTTAAGCGAGGCTAGTCTTTCAGAAAGAATCTCATGCCCTGCTTGTGTGACGGATATATTATTAGCCCAAGCATATCTCTTGAGCTCCTTATATATTTCCTTGTGAATCCATAGAACAGTCCTTTCAGAAGATGAAAGAACAAATTTATTATTGTGGGAGGAACTGTTTACAGTCATGTTTACATTATAAAGTATTCAGCCAAGAATGTAAAGTTTATTTAGGTTTGAGGGATTTTATAACCTTGTGAATGTTTTTGTTAGCCTTATGTTGAGTAAGAACAGAAACAAGCGTATCTGATTTTTCTTCCCACATTCTTTCAGTCATGAGTTCTACAAGTTTAGTCATAGATATGTTCATAGACAATGACAATAGTTTCATCTTGTGTCTAGTCTCAGAAGAAATACCATAAAGATTCTGTTGGTCATATTTCTTAGCACTCATTTTTACTTCCTAAACCTAATATGTTATTATTGTTTATGTATGTATTATAACAGTAAATTACCGTTCTAACAATTCAACATTTTACACTATACATTGATTCATTGTATAATATAATTAAGTTGAAAAACCCTATAAGGAGGATTAAATGGGCATTTTGTCAAGAATGACAAAGAAGAAAGCCAGTACTAAACGAAAACCTAAAACTCTAAAGGATATTCTTAACGATGCTTACCTACGCTCGTTGAAAAAAGACCCAGAACTGTTGAAGGAGATAGCATTCAGGGACGCTGGACATGCAGATGTATTAGATAGGGACAGGGAAGTAGAAGACACTAAAAAGCAAATTAAGAAGCACATTACTAATCAAGCTCTACAAAGGATACAGCAAGACCCAGAACTTGCCGAGCAGTTCATAGAAGGACAAATGGACGAAATTATGAATAATGGCAAGCCTTCTACTAGAAGTAGGCGATCAAAAGAACCAGAGTATCTTGAATCAGGCATGGGTTATGGGTCATCTATAGAACAAGCACTGAGCGAAATAGATTCATTGGCAGAACTAAAGACCAAGCTCTCTGAACTAGGCCTTTCTGGCGGTGGAGAAGAAGAAAAGGGCTTTTTTAAAGGCATAACTATGAAAGACATCTTAACAGTTCTTCCTTATATAACAGGCAGGGGTGGAGATAGTAACGGTCCAACTCAACAGCAATCAGACTATAGAATTGTCGTAGAGATAGATGGAGAGCCTACATCAGTCACTAAAGAACAATATGATAAAATGCTTAAGCAGGGAACTGTTAAACCTGTAGCCAGGCTTGCTACTAAAGAAACAAAGGAGCCTGAGAAACCAACCCAAGAAGAGGAAAAGAAAACAGAAAATTCTGATGATGAATATGCTGGTATTCAGACAATAGGTTCTAGTTCGCCTGAACCAGAAACAGACAAAAAGGAGACAGCAGATATGCTAAATGAGATAGATGTAAAAGGATTGATGCAAGAAATTGATATGGACCAATTCATTGCATACTTTGATTTAGAACCATCAAACTTTGTTGATCTATTAGAAAATGGTGTGAAACAAGGTGACGAAGCATCAAATTTCTTGTGGGGATTCCTAACCAATGTAAATTATGATGGTGTCGTTGACCTGTTAGGCAACTATAAAGACGAACCAAAGGTTGAAAAACTCTTAGAAAAAATCAGAACAGACGAAGGAAAGGAATGGCTAGAAAATGTGATATCATTGATTAAAGAAAAACAATCCCAGGAGGATTAAATGGGAGACGAAGAATTAAAACAAGCGTTAGAAATTGTTAGAGAACATGCACCCGTAAACCGGGGAGATTCATTTGACCTTGGGACAGATACAGGGGGCGAGCCCATTAGGGGAGCCAATACCGAGCAAGCATTGAAGTCACCAGAAGTGCTGAAAATTCTTAGTAATCCAAGTCAGATGAAACAGATGTTAAGTCTAACAGATTCACAAGCAGAGAATATCAGGAGTCTCGTAGTAGGAGGTGGAACTGGTAGTGTCCATAAACTGCTCAATAGATACCTAGGAGATGAAGCATCTGCTGTGATTGGAGCAGTATTGTCTAGCATTGCTGCTAGAAAATTATTCAAATAAAGGAGGAAAGTCTAGTTGAGTCAAAATCCAATAGAAATACAAATGCATGATAAGGATCATAATCGAACAGATTATTTATCTACCAGAGGTTGTGTTATACTGTACATAGATGAGAAAACTGATCGAATACAGGTAACGGGTAAAATAGATATGAAGGCTCTTACGCCTTTAATCAGTAAGGTCTTACTAGAACGAATGAACAGATAATGACAGGTAGACAGAGTATTGATACATACTATATTGAAAGCAAAATGTGGAAATGTGATGAGAGCCCTACAGGTGCCCATTATTGGCTTCTTAATGATCACATGTTCTGCATTCACTGTAAAGAAACCAAAGAAATTCCTGAGCCTATTACAGTGCACCAAGCCAAAGGAAGGGCTATGGTTGAAATGAGAAGGAGACAGAAAAAGTGCCAAAGGTAATTAAAGATTACGGTATTCAGGATGTTATAGATGGCATAGGATTGCAAGTTGAAAGAGGTATTAAGAGCATGGAAGTTAGAGAACATGCTATTGCAATAACGGCTGGCGAGCAAGATCCTATTACAGCCATATATGATTGGGTGAAACAGCATGTCCAATACGTCTCCGACCCAGCCAGACCTGATGGACACATAGAAC
The DNA here is from genome assembly GCA_003550665.1 of Paracoccaceae bacterium. GTDB lineage: Bacteria > Pseudomonadota > Alphaproteobacteria > Rhodobacterales > Rhodobacteraceae > Alkalilacustris. The sequence continues at coordinate 4,216 of PUKW01000194.1, forward strand.
TCTTTATATCTCCAGTACGATTAGTTGAAGATTTCAACTCAGATAAAATTATAGGGG
>PUKW01000102.1 GCA_003550665.1 Paracoccaceae bacterium
CGCCCGACGACGCGCTTTTGTCGGCGCTCATCGTCAAGCTCTTCGCCGACCGCCAGATCGCGGTCTCCCCGGCGCTGGTGCGTTATCTCGTCGCACGGATGGAGCGCTCCTTCGCGGCGGCGCGCGCGCTGGTCGCGGCGCTCGATGCCCGCGCGCTGGAACGCGGACGCCCCGTCACCCGCGCGCTCGCCGCCGAACTGCTGGACTCCGGCGGGGCGGTGGGTCCATGATCGCCGCGCCCGCGAACGAGGCCCCTGCCCGCGCATGACCCAGTCGGATTTCCTCGCCGCCCCGTTTCCCGACCCGGTCACGCTGCCGGACTCGGATCTTGAGGGTCCGGGCCGCTTTTTCAACCGGGAGCTGTCCTGGCTCGCCTTCAACCGCCGGGTGCTCGAGGAGGCCGAGAACCGCCAGGTGCCGCTTCTCGAGAGGCTGCGATTCCTGTCGATCTCGGCGACCAATCTCGACGAATTCTACACCGTGCGCGTGGCCGGGCTGCGCGAACTCGCCCGCGAGGGCAACACCACCCCCGCCGCCGACGGGCTCAGCCCGGCCGAGCAGCTCGTGCTCATCAACGAGGATGCGCGTGCACTCATGGATCAGCAGCAGACCGTCTGGACCGGGCTGCGCGCCGAGATGGAGACGGCGGGCATCACCCTGATGAGCCGCGACGGCCTGAGCGACTCCGACCGCGCCCTGGTGCGCACGCATTTCCTGAGCAACGTCTTCCCGGTGCTCTCGCCGCTCGCGATCGACCCGGCGCATCCGTTTCCCTTCATTCCCAATGGTGGCTTCTGCCTTGCGCTGCAGCTCGAACAGCGCGGGGGCGGGCGGCCGCTGCAGGCGCTCCTGCCCGTGCCCCAGCAGATCGACCGCTTCGTCGCCCTGCCCGAAGCGGACGGCGCGACCCGCTTCCTGCCGCTCGAGGAGCTGCTGATGGGCCATCTCGACGCGCTGTTTCCCGGCTACGAGGTGCGCGGCCATTGCAGCTTCCGGGTGTTGCGCGACAGCGATCTGGAACTCGAGGACGAGGCCGAGGATCTCGTGCGCGAATTCGAGGTCGCGCTCAAGCGTCGCCGGCGCGGCGAGGTCGTGCGCCTGAAGATCACCGAGGATGCCCCCGAGGCGCTGCGTGCGCTCATCATGCGCGAGTTGCGCGTTGCGCGCGACGAGGTGATGGAGGTCTCGGGGCTGCTCGGGATGACCGACCTCAAGGAGCTCGTGCTCGATCATCGCCGCGACCTGCTCTGGCCGTCCTTCACCCCGCGCGTGCCCGAGCGCGTGCAGGACCATGACGGCGATCTATTCGGCGCCATCGCGCAGAAGGACATGCTCCTGCACCACCCCTACGAGACCTTCGACATGGTGGTGCGGTTCCTGGAGCAGGCGGCGCGCGACCCCGACGTGCTCGCCATCAAGCAGACCCTCTACCGCACCTCGCGCGACAGCCCCATCGTCGCGGCCCTGTGCGAGGCCGCCGAGGCGGGCAAGTCCGTCACCGCGCTCGTCGAGCTCAAGGCGCGCTTCGACGAAGCTGCCAATATCCGACAATCGCGCCGACTCGAACGGGCGGGGGCGCATGTCGTCTATGGATTTCTCAACTACAAGACCCATGCAAAGGTTTCGAGCGTGGTGCGCCGCGAGGGTGAGCGGCTGGTCACCTACACCCATTACGGCACCGGCAATTATCACCCGATCACGGCGCGCATCTATACCGACCTGTCGCTGTTTACCTGCGACGGCGCGCTGGGGCGCGACGCGACGCGGGTGTTCAACTATCTTTCCGGCTATGCGCGCCCGGAGTTTCTCGAGAACCTCGCGATCTCGCCCATCGACCTCAAGGACCGGCTGCTCGCGCTGATCGCGGCGGAGGCCGAGCATGCCCGCGCCGGGCGCCCCGCCGAGATCTGGGCGAAGATGAACGCGGTGATCGACCCGGACGTGATCGACGCGCTCTATGCCGCCTCGCAGGCCGGGGTGCGGATCAACCTCGTCATTCGCGGCATCTGCGGGCTGAAGCCCGGGGTGGCGGGGCTGTCGGAAAACATCCGCGTCAAATCCATCGTCGGCCGGTTCCTGGAGCATTCTCGCATCGTGTGCTTCGGCAACGGGCAAGGGCTGCCCTCGGAGGGCGCGCGGGTGTTCATCTCCTCGGCGGACTGGATGGGGCGCAACCTCGCGCGCCGGGTCGAGACGCTCGTCGAGATCCACAACGAGACCGTCAAGGCACAGATCGTCGGCCAGATCATGGCCGCCAATCTCACCGATACCGAGCAGAGCTGGGTGCTGCGCGCCGATGGCAGTTTCGCGCGCGCCGCGCCCGATGCGCAGACGGAGGGGTTCAATTGCCACGACTTCTTCATGGACAACCCGTCATTGTCGGGTCGCGGCAGCGCGGGGGCGGGCGATGTCCCGCAGCTCGCCTATCTGCGCGACGCGGCCGCGCGCTGACAATGTCGCGGATCGCGGGAGACCGGCATGGATGGTGAGCCCCAGAGCCCGGCCGAGCGGCGCGCCGCGCTCGGACCGCAGCTGTTCGACGACCCCCAGAGCCGGGCGCTCTCGCGGGTCGGGGTGATCGATGTCGGGTCGAACTCGGTGCGCATGGTCGTGTTCGACGGGGCGGCGCGCTCGCCGGCCTATTTTTTCAACGAGAAGGTCCTCTGCGGGCTGGGCCGCGGCATGGCCGAAACCGGCCGGCTCAATCCGGACGGGCGCGACAAGGCGATGCGCGCGCTGCGCCGCTTCGGCGCGCTGGCGCGCGGCATGGAGCTCACCGCACTCACGGCGGTCGCCACTGCGGCGCTGCGCGAGGCGGCGGACGGGCCGGAGTTCGCCGCCGAGGTCGCCCGGCGCACCGGGCTTGAGCTCGAGGTCATCGACGGCGAGGAGGAGGCGCGGCTATCGGCGCAGGGGGTGCTGCTCGGCTGGCCGGACGCGGATGGGCTGGTCTGCGACATCGGCGGCTCGTCGATGGAGCTCGCCGAGGTCGCGGATGCGCAGGTGGGGCGACGCGCGAGCACGTCGCTCGGCCCGTTCCGGCTGCAGCATGTCGCGGGCGGCAAGAAGGGGCGCAAGGCGCATATTCGCAACGTCCTCGCGGGGCTCGAGGGGCGGATCGGGACCGATCACGACCGCCTTTATCTCGTCGGCGGCTCATGGCGGGCGCTCGCCCGGCTCGACATGGAGCGGCGCGGCTATCCGCTCACGGTGCTGCATGAATACGCGATGACGCCGAAATCCATCCGCAAGACGCTCGACTGGATCGCCGGGCAGGACCTTGGTGCGCTGCGCAAGACGACCGGGGTCTCCGCCGAGCGCATCGAGCTTGTCCCCCTCGCCGCGCTGGTCCTGCGCCAGCTCCTGAGCCATTTCGCGCCGCGCGAGGTCTTCGTTTCGGCCTACGGCATCCGTGAGGGGCTCCTCTATGAGCGCATGCCGGACGATCTGCGCCGGCGCGATCCCCTTATCGAGGCCTGCCGCCACGCCGAAGCGACGAGCGCGCGCATGCCGGGCTTCGGCGCGCGGCTGCACGAATTCCTGCGCCCGCTCTACAAATCGGCGCCGGCCGGACGGCGGCGGCTGCTGAAGGCGGCCTGCCTGCTGCACGATGTCAACTGGCGCGTGCATCCCGATTACCGCGCGCAGGCCTGCTTCGACAGCGCCACCCGCGCCAATCTCGGCGCACTCGATCACAAGGGCCGCGTGTTTCTCGCCGCCGCGCTGATGAACCGTTACAAGAACACCGGCACGCCCACCCATATGCACGAACTCACAGGGCTCCTTACCCGGGAGGAGTGGCGCGACGCGGTGGTGTTGGGGCGGGCGATGCGCTTCGGAGCGATGTTCTCGATCTCGGGGCCGGAGAATGCGGGCGAGCTGCGCTATCACCCGCGCAAGGGTGTGCTGGCGCTGTATCTCGCGCCGGCGGCCGAGGACCTCTACGGCGATGCCGCCCAGGAGCGTTTCACGGCGCTGGCCAAGGCACTCGGGGTCCGCACGGAGCTGCACAAGCTGCGGCGACGCAATGGCGAAGCGCCACAATCGAATTGACCTTATCCGACCAAATCGCGGCCTCGATTGCCCGGAATCACGCCCAGCATTTCACTTTTGCGACGTATCGCGCGGATCGTCGCGATGACGCCGCGCGCGCCGGATCGCGGCCGGCAGCACCATGAACATGCCCACGAAGAGCGCGGCGTATCCGCCGAGCGCGAGCGCCATGTTCGGCGCGACCACACCGACCACCATCGCCATCTGCAGCCC
>PUKW01000135.1 GCA_003550665.1 Paracoccaceae bacterium
GCGGACGAGGTCGCGATCTTCGCCGCGGCCTCCGAGGGCTTCTCGAAGGCCAATCTCAACGCCACCATCGCCGAGAGCCTCGCGCGGTTCGCGCCCGTGGCCGAGGCCGCGCGCCGCGACGGGGTGGCGCTGCGCGGCTATGTCTCCTGCGTGAGCGACTGCCCCCATGACGGGCCGGTGGCGCCCGGGGCGGTGGCGCGGGTGGCGGCGGCGCTGCGCGAGATGGGCTGCGCCGAGATCAGCCTCGGCGACACGATCGGGCAGGGCACCCCGGAGCGCATCGACGCGATGCTCGCCGCCGTCACCGACGCCGTGCCCGCCGCGGCGCTGGCCGGGCATTACCACGACACGTCGGGGCGCGCGCTCGACAATATCGAGGTGTCGCTGGCACGGGGCGTGCGGGTCTTCGATGCGGCGGTGGGCGGGCTCGGCGGCTGTCCGTTCGCGCCGGGGGCGAAGGGCAATGTCGCGACCGAGCGGGTCGCGGACCGGCTCGCGGCGCTGGGTTTTGCGACCGGGCTCGACCACGGCGTGCTCGCCCGCGCGGCGGCGATGGCGCGGGCGCTGCGCAAGGAGAGGGGATCAGGCGATGTATGACACGCTGTCGCAGCGTATCGACGATCGCGGGGTGGCGACGCTGACGCTGGACCGCACGGACCGACACAACGCGATGTCGGCGGCGATGATGGACGATCTGCACGCGGCCGCAGGGCGGCTCGGCCGCGATCCCTCGGTGCGGGTCGTGGTGCTGACCGGGGCGGGGGAGAGCTTTTGCGCGGGCGGTGATCTCGACTGGATGCGCACGCAGATGAAGGCCGATGGCCCGACGCGGGCGCGCGAGGCGCGCCGGCTCGCGCAGATGCTCGGCGCGCTCGACGCGATGCCGCGGCCCCTGATCGGGCGGGTGCAGGGGCAGGCCTTCGGCGGCGGCATGGGGCTGATTTCTGTCTGCGATGTGGCGATCGGGGGCGCGGGGGCGCGTTTCGGCTTTACGGAGACGCGGCTCGGCCTCATCCCGGCGACGATCGCGCCCTATGTCATCGCGCGGATGGGCGCGGCGCAGGCGCGGCGGGTGTTCATGTCGGGCCGGCGCTTCGAGGCGGGCGAGGCCGTCGCGCTCGGGCTTCTGGCGCGGGCGGTGGCGCCGGAAGAACTCGACGCGGCGATCGAGGCCGAGATCGCCCCGTATCTCTCCGCAGCGCCGGGGGCCGTGGCGGAGGCCAAGGCGCTCCTGCGCAGCCTCGGCCCGCGGGTCGATGACGCCGCGATCGCCGAGAGCATCGACGCGCTCGTGACCCGCTGGGAGAGCGCCGAGGCCGCCGAGGGCATCGCCGCCTTCTTCGAGCGGCGCAGTCCGCGCTGGGCGGAGTAGGCGCGACGCGGCGCCGCGTTCGGTTGACCACCCGCGGTGGCGGGAGTAGATGAAGGGACGAGCCGCCACGGCGAAGGAGCGAGCCTTGGATCACGTTCTCACCGAATACCTGCCGATCCTGATCTTCATCGGGCTTGCCGTGGGGCTGGGGCTGATCCTGCTTCTGGCGGCGGTGATCCTCGCGGTGCGCAACCCGGACCCGGAGAAGGTCTCCGCTTATGAATGCGGGTTCAACGCCTTCGATGATGCGCGCATGAAGTTCGATGTGCGCTTTTACCTGGTGGCGATCCTGTTCATCATATTCGATCTCGAGATCGCGTTCCTGTTCCCCTGGGCGGTGGCGTTCGGTGAACTCAGCGATGTCGCGTTCTGGTCGATGATGGTGTTTCTCGCCGTTCTCACGGTCGGCTTCGTCTATGAATGGAAGAAGGGGGCGCTGGAATGGGAGTGAGCACGGGGGCCAACACCGCCGGCGTCGATCGCGAGGTCCCGACGCAGTCGCTCAACCGCGAGCTGCAGGACAAGGGCTTCCTTCTCGCCGCATCGGAGGATCTGATCAACTGGGCGCGCACCGGCAGCCTGCACTGGATGACCTTCGGGCTGGCCTGCTGCGCGGTCGAGATGATGCAGACCTCGATGCCGCGCTACGATGTGGAGCGTTTCGGCATCGCCCCGCGCGCCAGCCCGCGTCAGTCCGACGTGATGATCGTGGCGGGCACACTGACCAACAAGATGGCGCCGGCGCTGCGCAAGGTCTACGATCAGATGCCCGAGCCGCGCTACGTCATCTCGATGGGGTCGTGCGCCAATGGCGGCGGCTATTATCACTACAGCTATTCGGTGGTGCGCGGCTGCGACCGGATCGTGCCGGTGGACATCTATGTGCCCGGCTGTCCGCCCACGGCCGAGGCGCTGCTCTACGGGATCCTGCAGCTGCAACGCCGGATTCGCCGCACCGGCACGATCACCCGATAGGAGACCCCGATGTCGCAGGCCCTGGTCGATCTGGCCGCCCATCTCGACGCGAAGCAGCCCGACACCGTCACCCGCTCCAAGGTGACGCATGGCGAGCTGACCGTCCATGTGGGGCTGTCCGAGGTCGTGGCGTTCATCCAGTTCCTCAAGACGGACCGCAACTGCGCCTTCTCGACGCTCATCGACATCACCGCTGTCGATCATCCCGAGCGCAAGCGCCGCTTCGATCTGGTCTGGCACTTCCTGTCGATGTACCGAAATCAGCGCATCCGGGTGAAGACGCGGGTGCGCGAGGACGAGATCGTGCCCTCGATCACCGAGATCCATCCCAGCGCGGGCTGGTTCGAGCGCGAGGTCTTCGACATGTTCGGGATCCTGTTCTCGGGCCATCCCGATCTGCGCCGGATCCTGACGGATTACGGGTTTCGCGGCCATCCGCTGCGCAAGGATTTCCCGACCACGGGCTATACCGAGGTGCGCTATGACGAGGTGACCAAGCGCGTGGTATATGAACCCGTCAAGCTGGTGCAGGAATACCGGCTGTTCGATTTCATGTCACCCTGGGAAGGGGCCGAGCAGATCCTGCCGGGCGACGAGAAGACAGAGAGCGCTGGCAAGGACAAGTAGCGCCGCGGCGCAAGCGAGGATCGCGATGATGGATGGCAGCCCGCAGCCGGATATGCTCACCCAGGAGCAGAAGATCCGTAACTTCAACCTCAATTTCGGGCCCCAGCACCCGGCCGCGCATGGTGTGCTGCGGCTCGTGCTTGAGCTCGACGGCGAGGTCGTGGAGCGCGTGGACCCGCATATCGGGCTTTTGCACCGCGGCACCGAGAAGCTCATGGAGAGCCGCACCTACCTGCAGAACCTGCCCTATTTCGACCGGCTTGACTATGTCGCGCCGATGAATCAGGAACATGCCTGGTGCCTCGCGATCGAGCGGCTCACCGGCACCGAGGTGCCCCGGCGCGCGCAGCTCATCCGGGTGCTGTTTTCGGAGATCGGGCGCATCCTGTCGCATCTGCTCAACGTGACGACACAGGCCATGGATGTCGGCGCGCTCACTCCGCCGCTGTGGGGGTTCGAGGAGCGCGAGAAGCTCATGGTGTTCTATGAGCGCGCCTGCGGCGCAAGGCTGCACGCGGCCTATTTCCGCCCCGGCGGGGTGCATCAGGACCTGCCGCCCGAGCTTCTCGATGATATCGACACCTGGGCCGATCACTTTCCCAATGTGCTCGACGATCTCGACGGGCTGCTCACCGAGAACCGCATCTTCAAGCAGCGCAACGCCGATATCGGCGTCGTCACCGAACAGGACATCCTGGATTGGGGCTTTTCGGGGGTGATGGTGCGCGGCTCGGGGCTGGCCTGGGATCTGCGCCGCGCGCAGCCCTATGAGTGCTACGACGAGTTCGCGTTCCAGATCCCGGTGGGCAAGCACGGCGACTGCTACGATCGCTATCTGGTGCGCATGGCCGAGATGCGCGAATCCACGAAGATCATCAAGCAGGCCACCGAGAAGCTGCGCAATGAGCCCGGCGAGATCCTCGCGCGCGGCAAGATCACGCCGCCCAAGCGTGGCGAGATGAAGACCTCGATGGAGGCCTTGATCCACCATTTCAAGCTCTACACCGAGGGCTTTCACGTCCCCGAGGGCGAGGTCTATGCCGCCGTGGAGGCGCCCAAGGGCGAATTCGGGGTCTATCTCGTGGCCGACGGCACCAACCGGCCCTACCGCGCCAAGCTGCGCGCGCCCGGTTACCTGCATCTGCAGGCGATGGACCACATGACCAAGGGCCACCAGCTCGCCGATGTCGCCGCGATCATCGGCACGCTCGACGTCGTGTTCGGGGAGATCGACCGCTGATGCTGCGCAAACTGCACCAGGACCAGCCCGAAAGCTTCGCCTTCACGCC
>PUKW01000287.1 GCA_003550665.1 Paracoccaceae bacterium
CAGGATCAGCGCGGGGATCTGGGTCGGGTCGTAGCCCTCTTCCTCGTAGATCGCGTATAGCAGGTCGAAGGCATAGGTCAGCATGTGGCCGGACCCGCAAGCCGGATCGCAGACCTTGATCTCCTCGGGCTTGCCGACTTCCAGGAAGTCCGTCTCGGGCTCTTCCGGCGCGATGTAGTAGTCCATCCGCTCCGCCAGGCGGCTTTGCGGCCGGTTCAGCAGCCAGAGCCGCCCCAGCGAGTTCTCGACCAGGTAGCGGACAATCCAGTGCGGGGTGAAGAGCTGCGTCGCGGCGGGAATATCCGGCGCTTCGATCTTCTTTCCGCGCGGCCGTCCGAAGACCTCATCCTTCTTCTCCGAGATATAGAACTGGTAGAGCCAGCCGATGATCTCGACGTCCTGGCAGGCCTCATCCGTCATCACCGCGCGCATCCGCGCGAGCAGCGAGCTCGGGCTGAGCAGATCGCCCGGCATCAAGAGCTCGGTGTAGTGGTCGATCGGCTCGAACATGAAGGGCATCGCGGCATGCCACCGGTTGCACTCAGCCACGAGGAGCAGGCGATAGGCCTCCGCCTGCGGCTCCGCCGAGGGGGTGCGCCCGTCGAGTAGGCTGCGCACATTGCTGCGCAGGCTCTCGGGCAGGGCCTCATCGATATGTCCGGCCATCGCCTCCGACAGGATCTCGGGCCGGGTCTGCCCCTCGGCGGGCGAGACGGTACCAAGGCCGGAATAGCCATGCACATCCATGAAGCGCAGCGCGGTGAAGCGGTTGAACCATGTATAGGCGACCCGCTCGATCACCTGGTCGCGCCCCTCGCGCGAGATGGCCCCTTCGAGCTTGCGAATTGCGTCCGGGTGCTCGCGCCGCGCCGCGCTGCCCTCGGCCAGAACAAGCGACAGGCGCGCCGCGACATCGTCGATCAGCTCGGTGCGCGCGGCGGGGGCGAAGGATTTCAGCGCGGCGGCATCCATCAGACGGTGACCCTCTTGCCCTTGCGGATCTCGGCGAGAAGGAGATTGCGCAGCTCGTCCACGTAGCGATCCACGTCCTGCTCGCCCGCGAGGTAGGCGCCGGGCCAGGCCACCCGCAACTCCGCCGCAGAGACGTATTCAGGCGGCTGCGGCGCCGGCCCCGGCGCCTCCGCCGCGCCGAGCGGGGTGGGCTCCGCAGGCGTCAGACGCGCCACCTGCGAGAGCATGTCCGGCAGCAGCTGCGTCTGCGCACCGCGCGCCCGATCGCGCAGCAGCGCGATGCTGTTGATGGTTTCGAGCTCGGCCTTGTGGCTCTCCAGCCGGCGCAGCACCTCGGCGCGGCTTTCCTCGGGCAGCGCCTGGAACTCCGGCACCTGTTCAAGGCGCGCGGCACAATCGTCCACCGCGGTGGTGACGGCTTCGCGCTCCTCGATCACCTTGAGCTCGACCGCGGCCTTGAGATCGTGGAGCGCGGTCTTGAGCTTCTGCATGGCCTGACCGCGGAAACAGGCGGGGTCGGCCAGCACCGCACGCATCTCGTTGGCCTCGGTCTCGCCCACATAGGGGAAGTTCGCTTCCTGCGCCCTGAGGAAGTCGCGCGCCTCGTCATAGATGGCCTTTGGTGCCCCCGCCATGAAGCGGCGGATCGGCTCAAGGGACTGTTCTTTGGCATCGAGGAGCTCGTCTTCATGCCCGGGCAGGTCGGTAATGAACCAGCTCGCCGGCTTGTCCTTGATATCGTGGAGACGCTCGGCCAGCGGATCGAGTTCGACGATGAACGGGTAATCCCCACGCTGGGCGCGCAGCTGATCGACCTCGGCGACAAGGGCGGTGAGATCCTTGCTTAATTCGGCGCCAAGGGCCCGGGCATCACCACTCCCGGCAGGGCGGTCGAAGAGCTCCTTGTAGAGGTCCTTAACCTTGCGGATCTGGCCGGTCGTGAAGGAAACCTGTGGTGTCAGAAGGATATTGCCGAGAAGGTGGCTGTTGCGAAGCGCTTTCGCGAGGTCCTGGCCCTCCAGAAGCGCGCCATCCGAGCGCGCCTCGACGCGGCCCTTCGCACATAATCCTGCAGCAAGGCACAGAACCGCAGTCGCCGGCCAGCCATAGGGCTTGGCGCCGAACCGCTCGACCAGGCCCTTGACGCTGACCCGAACCCCATTGCGCGCCTGGGCCTGAATGTGGTTGAGCAGCTCCTGCTCAGCTTCAACCAACCCGCCATCACCGCCTGCAAGCAGCCCGGCATCGCTGGTAGCAGCCTTGGCGATATCGGCCTCGCTGTAGCTCACCCCCTGGAGCATTGGCAGCGAGACATAGACCTTGTCCACGAGGGCTTGGAAGGCCTTGAAAATCCGCTCCTGGGGATCCTCCCCGGCAATGTCGAGATCGGATCCGCGAACGAACATCGGCGCCGCGGCGATCATCTGGCGCAGGCGCATCTCCAGATCCTTGTAACGCCGACCATTCTGTTCGCGCTTATCCCCGAGGATCCGCTCCCGACCAGGCTCCAGCGTGCCGGCATGCGCCTGCCGGATGTAACGATCGGTCTTCTTGTAGAGCGTGAGATCCATCACGAAACGCGCATCGGCGGGCAGCAGGATGATCAGCTCTTCGCTGGAGAGGCTTTGCATCCGCATCGCCTCGGGCGACGCCCGGTCGGCCGTCAGCGGCGAGATCACGTTTATGGCCAGCTCATGCTCGCGCCCGATAAGGTGGTCGTCGAGCTTGCGACCGAAGGAGTACTCGTGGCCGGTCGCAAGGTGCCGGATCTTGCGTGATTTCAGCACAGCGTCGAAGATGAGCTCCTGCAGCTCCTGGCTGATCTGTGATGGATCGATCTCCGTGGCCTTGATCTCGGCCTCGACGTCCTTCTCCTCATTCGTCAGGAACTCATAGACCTCGCCGTTGCGCTGGATGTAGGTCTGGCGTTCGAGCTTGCCGAGCGCCTCCTCGATCCGGCGGCGCTCCGCCTCCGTGTCCGTCTCGAAGTCGCCCAGGAGCAGCACCGCAATATTGCGCACGGTCGGCTTGAAGCCCTTGATATACTTCACCAGAAAGAGCGCCTTGAGAACCCGCACCGCGAATTCGTCGCCAAGATTGCGCTCGGCGATCTGGATCGATTGCTGCACCTGGGATTTCAACGCCGACCGGATCCCGACGAACATCAGATCGAACGTCGCGAGACCTCCGACGGGCATGTCGGCGAGCTGCTTGGCCACCTCCTGGAACACGCCCAGCATCGAGCGCTCACCGACCGAGCTGTGCTTGCCCTCGAAGGCGTTGTGCTGCGACAGGTTGGTGATCGCCATCTGGAACAGCGTGTATTGATAAGGTGGGAACGGGTAGCTTGCGATGAAGTGCTCGCGATCCTGGAAGTTCTTCAGGCTTTGCGACCCGTCGGCGAAATCGAACAAGGTCCGAAGGTTGTTCTCCTCGCGGTCATAGAGATGGCCGAGCTGCACCCGCCCGGTATCCGTCTTGTCGAGAAGGCGGCGCTGGATGACTTCAGCGACATCTGCCGAATTGAGCGGGATCTTGCAGCCAAAGCGCGCCATGATCTTGGAGAAGTCATTCTCCTGACGGGTATCGAGGTCGCCGATCACCGAAGCCATGTCCTGCTGCGAGGTCACGAGCAGCCAGGCCTGTCCGCGGCATCGGGTGTTCAGGCTCTCGGCGATGCTTTGCAGATTGGTCATCAGCTTGACGTTGTCGGCGATGTATTGGCCAACCTCATCGACGAAAAAGTTGAGCCTAAAGCCCGGCTCCTGACGGTCGATCCACGCCTTCACCGTGTTGGCGAAGTCCTCGATCGAGACGCGCGTGTCCTTGCGGTATTGGCTGAGCAGATCGCTCGCCTCGTCAGGCTGACCCCCGGTCGCCCGTGCGAAGGCGGCCGCTATGGCGGATTTCTCAAGCAGAGCTTGCTCGCGGCCACGCTCCCATGGCTTGCCAGCCGACTCGGCGAAAGCCTCCCGAAAAGCATCGAGCTTGCCACGGCTGTCGAGATCGCGCTCGAACTGCGCGATATGCGGCTGCTTGCCGTAGTAGCCGCACATCTCGTCGAAGACCTTCTGGAACACGGACAGCAGCGCATCCACATCGCCGCGACTGATCACATCCGCCTTCTGGTCGATGTTGAACAGGATGCTGCGCGAGGGAACCGACACCGACTTGCGCAGGGCGCCGGCCAACATCGGGTTCGCCGCAACCTCAGGCTTGTTCTGAAACACATCGAGCGCATGCACACCGTCCACCTCGCGGTTTTCCAGGAGCACAGCCATCATC
>PUKW01000075.1 GCA_003550665.1 Paracoccaceae bacterium
CCCCCGCGACCAAGAGCCCGATCGCGAGCACCGCGGTCAGCCCGCCATAGATCGGCGCGAGCTGCACCGCAAAGACGAACAGCCGCTGCGCGCCGCTATGGGCGGACGGACGATGCCCGGCGCCGAAATCGCCGCGCCGCCCCGGCCGCCCCGACAGCACTTCGAAGCCGCCCAGGTTGCGCGGCGCGAGCAGCGCGAGCACCGACAGCAGCACGAAGAACCCGCCGAGCCAGCCCACCATCCCGCGCCAGAGATGCACCGGGTCCGGCACCGTCCCGGGTTCGGGGAACAGCGTCGCGCCCGTCGTGGTGAAGCTCGACACCATCTCGAACCAGGCGTCGAGAAAACGCGCCTCGCCCACCGCCTGCGCCACCGGGATCGCGAGCATGAGCGGCAGCACGACATAGGCGCCAAGCAGCGACAGCACCTGGCTGCGCACCGGGTCGGCGGCGGCATAGCGCGCCGTCGCGAGCCCGAGGATCACCACCAGTACCAAGAGCAGCGTCGCGGTGTAGAAGAAGGCGCGCGCCGTGGCGTGATCCTCGATCACCAGCGCATGCAGCGCGGGCAGGTACATCGCCAGCGCCCCGACCCCCATCAGGATAACCAGAAGCGGCAGCTCGAGCAGCAGGCGCATCTCAGAAATAGTCGATGGAGACCTGCAGCAGGCGCTCCACCTCGGGCACGTCGGCCGACAGCGCGAAAAGCACGATGATGTCGCCCTCGGTGATGCGGGTGCCGCCACGCGGGCGCAGCAGTTCCTCGCCGCGCAGCAGCCCGCCCACGAGCACGCCCTCGGGGAAATCGACATCACGGATGCGCTGCCCGGAGATCGGCGAGGTCGAGAGCACCTGCGCCTCCATGACCTCGGCCTCGGCATCGCCGAGCGAGTAGATCTGGCGCACCCTGCCGTGGCGGACATGGCGCAGGATCGAGGAGACCGTCGTGGCGCGCGGATTGATATAGGCGTCGATTCCGAGCGGCGCCATCAGCGGCGTGAGCCCGGGATCGTTGACCAGCGCCACCGCAAGCTTGCAGCCCGCCGTCTTGGCGCGCACCGAGGCGAGCATGTTGGTCTTGTCGTCGTCGGTCACGGCGAGCACGGCGTCGGCGCGGCGGATGCCGGCCTCCTCGAGAAGCGTCATGTCGAGCCCGTCGCCATTGAGCACGATGGTACGCTCGAGCGCGTCGGCGGCGATCTCGGCGCGCTTGCGATTGGCCTCGATGACGCGCACGCGGATCCGGCCCGGCCCGCGCTCGAGGGTCTGTGCGACCTCGAGGCCGACATTGCCCGCCCCGATGATCACGACGCGCTCCTGGCGCACCACCGTCTTGCCGAAGATCTCGAGCGTGCGATCGACATCATCGGTGTGGGAAAAGACATAGATGCGGTCGCCCGGAAACAGCTGATCGCCCATATCGGGCGCGAAGAGCCGCTCGCCCCGGCGCACCCCGAGCACCACCGCGCGCAGCGTCGAGAACAGCTCCGTGAGCTGGCGCAGCGGCGTGTCGATGACCGGGCAGTCCTCCTCGAGCGCGATCCCCAGAAGCCGCGCGCGCCCGCCGAGGAAGTTCTCGATGTCGAACGCCGCGGGCACCATGAGCCGCTGCAGCGTCGCCTCGGCGACCTCGCGCTCGGGGCTGATGACGACATCGACCGGCAGCTGATCGCGGCGGAAAAGGTCCGAATAGCTCGGCCGCAGGTAGCTCTGCGCGCGCAGGCGGGCGATCTTGCGGGTGACGTCGAAGACCGAATGCGCCACCTGGCAGATCACCATGTTGACCTCGTCGGAGTAGGTCGCGGCGATGATCATGTCGGCATCGGGCGCGCCGGCCTGCTCGAGCACGTCGGGATGGCTCGCAAAGCCCACCACCCCCTGAACGTCGAGCGTGTCGGTGGCCCGGCGGACAAGATCGGCGTTGTAGTCCACGATGGTGACGTCGTTGCGCTCGCCGGAGAGATGGCGCGCGATCTGCCATCCGACCTGCCCCGCGCCGCAGATGATCACCTGCATCCTGTCGCACCCCCGTGCCACCCGGCCGACCGCGTCCGGCAGCCCTGCGTGTCAGAACCCCGCCGGGCGGTCAATCGCGCTTACTCGCCGGCCTCGGCGGGACGGCCCGCGAGCGCGCCGGTGACCACGCCGAGCGATTTGAGCTTGCGGTGCAGCGCCGAGCGTTCCATGCCGACGAACTGCGCCGTGCGGCTGATATTGCCGCCGAAGCGGTTGATCTGGGTGAGCAGGTATTCGCGCTCGAAGAGTTCGCGGGCCTCGCGCAGCGGCAGCGTCGCCACCGCCCCCGACAGGACGATCCCGGTGCCGTCGCCGCCGGCCTCGGCATCGCCCTGCAGCTCGCGCGCGGTGATCGCGCCGCCATTCTCGCCGAGGATAAGCACCCGCTCGATGACGTTGCGCAGCTGGCGCACATTTCCCGGCCAGCTCATGGTCTGCAGCATCGCATGCGCCTCGTCCGAGAGCGGCCGGCGCGGCAGGGTCTGGGTGCGGTGGAACATGTCGATGAAATGCGCGGCAAGCTCGGGAATGTCGTCGCGCCGCTCCTCAAGCGAGGGCACCGCGACGGGCACCACGTTGAGCCGGTCATAGAGCTCCTGGCGGAAGGTGCCCGCGGCGATCTCGGCCTTGAGGTCGCGCGTCGTCGAGGAGATCACGCGCAGATCGACGCGCACCTTGTCCACGCCGCCCGCGCGGGTGAACTGCTGCTCGATGAGCACGCGCAGGATCTTCGACTGGGTGCCGAGCGGCATGTCGGCCACCTCGTCGAGATAGACCACCCCGCCATGCGCCTGCTCGAGCAGGCCCGGCTCGTGGCCGCGCTCGACGCTCTCGCGGCCGAACAGGACCTCCTCCATGCGCTCGGGCTCGATGGCGGCGGCGCTGACCGAGACGAAGGGCGCCTGCGCGCGCGGTGAATTCGCGTGGATGTAGCGTGCCGCGATCTCCTTGCCCGCCCCGGAAGGCCCGGTGAGCATCACCCGCGCATTGGAGCGCGCGAGCTTGTCGAGCTGGCCCTTGAGCGCGCGAAACGCGCCGGAGCTGCCGATCATCTCGTGGGCGTCCATGTCGCGCTTGCGCAGCTCCTGGTTCTCGCGGCGCAGGCGCGACGCCTCCATCGCGCGGCG
Source organism: Paracoccaceae bacterium (assembly GCA_003550665.1). GTDB lineage: Bacteria > Pseudomonadota > Alphaproteobacteria > Rhodobacterales > Rhodobacteraceae > Alkalilacustris. The sequence continues at coordinate 3,143 of PUKW01000075.1, forward strand.
GATCACCACCATGAGCTGGTCGATGTTGAAGGGCTTCTCGATGAAGTCGTAGGCGCCCTGCTTGATCGCCGCGACGGCGATCTCGACATTGCCGTGGCCGGAGATGATGACCACCGGGATGCCGGGATTGTCGCGCTTGATCGCCATGAGGATGTCGATGCCGTCCATCCGGCTGTCCTTGAGCCAGATGTCGAGGATCACCAGCCCCGGCGGATCGGCGTTGATCTCGGCCATGCAGCCCTCGGAATCGGCGGCCACGCGGGTGGAGAACCCCTCGTCGCCGAGGATATCCGATATCAGCTCGCGGATGTCGCGCTCGTCGTCGACCACCAGGATGTCACTCATCTCACGCCTCGCTCTTCACTGTCGCCGCATCCGGCCGCTCGGCCGGCGCTTCGTCATGCACACCCAGAAGCGGCAGCCGCACCAGCATGCGCGCGCCCGTATGCGCCCCCTCCGCGAAGGGCGGCGCGTCGAGCAGATCGAGCATGCCGCCATGTTCCTCGATGATCTTCTTGACGATCGGCAGGCCGAGTCCGGTGCCCTTGTCGCGCGTTGTCACATAGGGCTCGACCAGCCGCGCGCGGTCCTCGGGCAGCCCGATGCCGTTATCCGAAATCGTGATGCTCACCCCGCCCGCGTCGCGCTCGAGCGCGACGCGGACCTCGGGGACGTAACCTTGCGGCGCACCCGCCGCGCGCAGGCTCTCGGTGGCCTCGGCGGCGTTCTTGATCAGGTTGGTGAAGGCCTGCGACATCATCGTCGCATCAACCTCGAGCGTGATCGGCGCGTCGGGCAGATCGGCCGAAAAGCGGATGTCGGACGCCGCGTTCTCCTGCAGGAGCAGGGCATCGCGCAGGATCTGCGCAAGGTCGTGCGGGCGCCGGTCCGGCTCGGGCATGCGCGCGAACCGCGAGAACTCGTCCACGATGCGGCGCAGATCGTTGGTCTGGCGCACGATCACATCCGTATAGTCCTCCAGCAGCGCGCTGTCCTCCGCGCTCAGCGCGCGGCGGAACTTGCGCTTGATGCGCTCGGCCGACAGCTGGATCGGGGTGAGCGGGTTCTTGATCTCGTGCGCGATGCGGCGCGCCACATCGCCCCAGGCGGCCATGCGCTGCGCGCTGACGAGCTCGGTCACGTCGTCGAAGGCGATCACGTAGCCCTCCAGCCGCCCGGCTTCCGACCGGCGCACCGCCATGCGCACCAGCAGGTTCTCGAGCCGGCCGCCGCGGCTGATGCGGATTTCCTCCTGCGCGACCGCGCCGCGGCGCTGGTGCTTGAGCAGCGGCGCGAATTCCGGCACCGCCGCGCCGAGCGGGTGGCCGTGAACCTGCCGCGCATTGATGTCGAGCAGCCGCTCGCCGGCGCGGTTGACGAACTCGATCCGGCCCTCGCCGTCGAGCCCGATCACCCCCGCCGTGATCGAGGAGAGCACCGAGTCGAAGAGCCGCCGCCGCTCCTCGATCTGGCGGTTGTTCTCCAGCAGCGCCTCGCGCTGGCCCTTGAGCTGGCGGGTCATCTGGTTGAAGACGCGGCCGAGCGTGGCGATCTCGTCATCGCCCTTCTGCTCGCGCACCTGCACGTCCATGTCGCCCTGCCCGACCCGCTCGGCCGCCGCCGCGAGCCGGCCCACCGGCTGCGACAGCCGCTCGGCGAGCCACAGCCCGAGCCAGACCGCCGCGAGCACCAGCGTCAGCGCAAACCCCAGATAGAGCAGGCCGAACTCGAACAGAAGCCGCCCGCGATCGCGCTCGAGCTGCTGATAGAGCAGCACCGTCTCTTGCGTCTCGTCGAGCAGGCTCAGCACATCGCCATCCACCGCGCGCGACACGTAGAGCAGCCGGTCCGCATAGGTCGGCAGATTGACCAGCGCGCGGAACTCGTCATGGTCGAGATCCTTGATGATGACCGTTTCGCCATCCATCGCGCGCTCGATGTCGGCGCTGCCGGGTTCGTCGAAGTCGAACAGGTAGGAGCGCTCGCCGCGCGCGCGGATCTCGCCGTCGGTGTCGATGACATAGGCCTCGCGCAGCCCGCGCTGGATCTGCGCCTGGGCCTGGCTGAGCATCTGGCGCAGCTCGCCGTCATCGATGAAAAAGCTCTGCTCGCGGGCGAGGCCGAGATATCCGGCGAGCGCCTCGGCATCCTCGATCAGGTCGCGCTCGTGCTCGGCCTCGTAGGCCTCGGCGGCGGCGAGCGAGTTGCCCACGACCTGGCGCACCCGGTCCGAGAACCAGCCCTCGAGCCCGACATTGATCGTCACCCCGGCGAACAGCGCCACGAGGATCGTCGGCACCAGCGCAATGAGCGCGAACACCCCCGTCAGCCGCAGATGCAGCCGCGACCCCGCCGACTGCGCGCGCCGCGCCGATATCATGCGCGCCACCCGCATCATCACGAGCGCCGCGATCAGCAGCACATAGATCAGGTCGGCCAGCAGCACTAGCCGCAGCGCGGGGGTGTCGATCCCCTCGCTCAGCGGGCCGAGCGCCAGAAACGTCGCCGTCGCGAGCACCGGTCCGAGCAGCACCAGCCCCAGCGTCGCCGCGTTCTGTACCCGCTTCTGGCGCCGCAACCGTTGCAGCCTGTGCCAGGTCGCGCTCTTGGTCGCCGCTCGCAATCGTCCCGTCCCGGCCGCTTTGCAGCCCCGCCTGTCCGCCCCCATGCTGGCGCACGGGGGTCACGCTATTGTTGCCTTATTACATCAACTTTCGGCGGCGTGTCACGCGAATATCGAGATCGGTGATCTTCTTGCGCAACGTATTGCGGTTGATCCCGAGCAACTCGGCGCAGCGCGCCTGGTTGCCCGACGTCGCCTCGAGCGCAATTTCGAGCAGCGGCGCCTCCACCTCGCGCATGATGCGCTGATAGAGGCCGGGCGGCGGCAGGGTTCCGCCATGCAGGTCGAAATAGCGGCGCAGATGCCGGCCCACGGAAGCGGCGAGCTTCTCGCCGTCGCCGGCATCGCGCAGCGGCTCGGCGGCGGGCTGGTTGCCGAGCGCGGCCTGCAGCTCGGCGGCGGCGATCTGGGGCTCTGTCCCGGTCGCGGCGAGCCGGCGCACGACATTCTCGAGCTGGCGCACATTGCCCGGCCAGCTGTAGCCGCGCACCAGGTCGAGCGCCTCGTCCGAGAGCACCCGCGGCGTGGCCCCGTCGCGCGCCGCACGGGCGAGAAAATGCTCCGCGAGCAGCGGGATGTCGTCGATGCGCGCGCGCAGCGATGGCACCGCGACGGTCACCCCCGCAACCCGGTAATAGAGGTCCTGGCGGAATTCGCCGGCCTCCATGCGTGCGACGAGGTCATTGTGGCTCGTCGCCATCACCCGCGGCCCGCCCTCGTCGAGCGCGTCGAGCATGCGCACCAGCCGCGCCTGGGTCTGCGGGTCGCAATCGGCGATCTCGTCGAGCAGAAGGCTGCCCCCCGCCGCCCGCGCCATCAGCGTGCGCGCCCCGGCCGGATCCTCGAGTTCGGCCATGTGCGCGATCAGGAAGGGCTTGTCGCGGCGGTCGGAAAAATCGTGGATCGCGCGCGCGATCAGCGACTTGCCGGTGCCCGACTCGCCGCTCACCAGCACCGGGATGTCGGTGTTCATCACCCGCGCGACGAGGCGGTAGAGCTCCTGCATCGCCGCCGTGCGCCCCACCAGCGGCAGATGGTCGTCATGCGCCTGTGGGCCGGGCTCGGGCTGTGGCGCGGCCACGCGCTTGCGCGACAGCGCCTTGGAGGCGCGCTTCATCAGGTCGGGCAGGTCGAAGGGCTTGGGCAGGTAGTCCCAGGCCTCGGCCTCGGCGGCCTGGATCGCGGTGGTGATGGTGTTCTGCGCCGAGATCACGATCACGGGCAGGCCCGGCCGCTCCTCGGCGATGCGCGGCAGCATCTCGAGCCCGTTGCCCTCGGGCATGATCACGTCCGAGATCACCAGATCGCCCTTGCCCTCGCCGACCCAGCGCATCAGCGTCGTCAGCGACGCCGTCGCATGGACCTTGCAGCCCGCGCGGGTGAGCGCCTGAGTAAGAACCGTTCGGATCGTGCGGTCGTCATCCGCGACGAGTACCGTGCCATCCATCAGCCTGCCTCCGAGTTGCGCGGCGCCTGCGGCAGCGAGACGCGAAACACCGTCCGCCCCGGCACCGACTCCACCGCGATCCATCCGTCATGATCCGAGATGATCTTCGACACCAGCGCCAGCCCCAGGCCGGTGCCGTTCTCGCGCCCGCTCACGAAGGGATCGAAAACCTCCTCGGCGATCGCCGCCGGCAGGCCCGGCCCGTCATCGATGATTTCCACCGTCAGCGGCAGCGCCCGCGGCGTTCCGTCGCGCCCGCGCACCCGCAGACCGTGATCGAAGAAGCTGCGCAGACAGATCGTGCCGCCCTTCGCGCCCGCGGCCTCGGCCGCATTCTTGAGCAGGTTCAGAAACACCTGCTGAAGCTGATCGGCATCGGCCCAGGCGAGCGGCAGCGAGGGGTCGTATTCCTCCCGGATCAGCATCTGCGCGGCCACGCCCATCGCCGACGTCTTGCGCGCACGCTCGAGAACATCGTGCAGATTGACCGGCGCGCAGGCCGGCGGACGCTGATCGCCGAACCGCTCGACCTGTTCGAGCAGCGAGAGCACGCGCCGCGTTTCGGCCACGATCAGGTCGGTCATCTCGCGGTCATTCGCCTCGAGCGACATCGACAGCAGCTGCGCCGCGCCGGTGATCCCGGCGAGGGGGTTCTTGATCTCGTGGGCGAGCATCTGCGCCATGCCCACCGCCGATTTCGCCGACGCCTTGACCGACAGCGCGCGGCCCATGCGGTCGGCGAGATCGCGCGGCGCGATGAGCAGGATGAGCGTGTCGGGCGCGTCGCCGAGCGGCGCGATCTGGATATTGGCCTGCACGGCGGGGCGATCGTCGCCGCCGATATCGACATCATTGATGAACAGCGCCGCGAGGTTGCGCCGCACCCGCGCCAGCGCCTCGTCGAGCGCGGCGTCCAGCCGCAGCCGGTCCTTGAGCGCCGCGCCCGTCAGGCTGCGCGCGGGCAGGTTGAAGAACACCTCCGCGGCGGGATTCGCCTGCACGATCCGGTCGCCGGCGTCGATCATCACCGCTGGCACCGGCAGCGAGGTCCAGATCGTCTGGGCGCTGGGCAGGGTCATGCGGCGGCCTCGCGCACCGGCTCGAGCGCGGCGCGCACGAGCCGCAGCACCTCGGCGGGATCGCGCGCCGTGACCGCGGCGCGGCGCAGATCCGCAGGCGCGCCCGCTTCGTCGAGATACCAGCCCAGATGCTTGCGCGCGCAGCGCAGGCCCGTATCGCGCCCGTAAAAGCCGAGCATCGCCTCGTAATGCGTCCCCACCAGATCCGCGAGCGCCGCGCCGCGCGGGGCTTCGGGCACCGGCGCGCCGCGCAGCCCCACCGCGATCTGCGCCAGCCGCCAGGGCGCGCCCTGCGCCCCGCGCCCGACCATCACGCCGTCCGCCCCCGACGCGTCGAGCGCCGTGCGCGCCGTCGCCGTATCGACGATATCGCCATTGGCGAGCACCGGGATCGACACCGCGTCGCGCACGCGCCGGATCGCCGCCCAGTCGGCGCGCCCGGCGTAGAGCTGGCAGCGGGTGCGGCCATGGATCGTGACCATGCGAATGCCGGCAGCTTCGGCGCGGCGCGCGATCTGCGGGGCGTTGAGGCTGTCATGGTCCCAGCCGAGCCGCATCTTGAGCGTCACCGGCACGCTGACGGCGCCCACCACGGCCTCGACGAGGCGCAGCGCGCGCTCGGGCTCGCGCATCAGCGCGGCACCGGACTGCCCGCCGGTGACCTTCTTGGCCGGGCAGCCGAAATTGATGTCGATGAGGCGCGCGCCATTGGCCTCGACGCGCCGCGCCGCCTCGCCCATCCAGTGCGCCTCGCGCCCGGCGAGCTGCACGGCGCTGCGCTGCTCGCCAAGGCCGAGCGCGGCCCGCGCGCGGGCATCACCGCGCGCCTCGACCATCTCGCGGCTCGCAACCATCTCCGAGACGACGAGCCCGGCACCGAACCCGGCCACCACCCGGCGGAACGGCAGATCGGTGATCCCGGCCATCGGCGCCAGGGCCACCGGCATCGAAAGACCGAGTTCTTCGAGCGCGCCTGACAAATGCCCAATCCTTGTGCGTTCGCCCAGCAAATAAACCGGTGGTGCCCGCTTGGCAAACCGCTGGCGAAAAGCGGCCCGCCCCACGCGCCAACTGCCCATCTTTTAGGCGTTCGTGCGCGCCTGTGCCACAGATTGCCACCGCAGCGCGATCGGTCTAGACAGGCACGACGATCTCAGGGGGCTGCCGCATGACCACCGCTGCCGTCATCGTCGCCGCCGGGCGCGGCCAGCGTGCCGGGGCGGGACCGCCCAAGCAGTGGCGCCCGCTCGCCGGGCGGCCAGTGCTCGCCCATGCGCTCGACGCCTTCCGCGCCGCGGGGATCGGGCACATCCTGCTCGTCCTGCACCCCGACGATTCCGACCGGGCCGCCGCGCTCGGTAGCGGCTTCGAAACGGTGCCCGGCGGGGTCAGCCGCGACAGTTCGGTGCGCAACGCGCTCGAGGCGCTCGCCGGCAGCGGGGTGACGCGCGTGCTGATCCATGACGGGGCGCGACCGCTCGCCAGCCCGGCGCTGATCGCGCGGGTCCTGGCCGCGCTCGACAGCGCCACCGGGGCAGCCCCGGCGCTGCCGGTGACCGAGGCGCTGTGGCGCGGCCGCGGCGGGCAGGTGCGCCGCGGCATAGACCGCGCCGACCTCTACCGCGCCCAGACTCCGCAGGGTTTCGTCTTCGAGGCGATCCTGAAGGCCCACCGCGCCCATCCCGGCGGCGCGGCCGACGATGTCGAGGTCGCGCGCGCCGCCGGGCTTGACGTCGCCATCGTCGAGGGCGAGGAAGACAACATCAAGCTGACCTGGCCGGCCGATTTCGCCCGTGCGACGCGGCTCCTGCGCCAGACCGACCGAGGCGGAGGCGACAGGATGGATGTGCGCACGGGCAGCGGTTTCGACGTGCATCGCTTCACCAAGGGCGCGGGCGTCGTGCTGTGCGGGGTCGAGATCGCGCATGACCGCGCGCTCGCCGGGCACTCCGATGCCGATGTCGCGATCCACGCGCTGTGCGACGCGATCTATGGCGCGCTCGGCGAGGGCGATATCGGGGTGCATTTTCCGCCCAGCGATCCGCAGTGGAAGGGCGCGGCGAGCCGGGTGTTTCTCGCGCATGCCTGCGCGCGCGCGGCGGAACGCGGCTTTCGCCTCGGCAATCTCGACGTCACGCTGATCTGCGAACGCCCGAAGATCGGCCCCCATGCCGGCGCAATGCGCGCCGGCCTTGCCGCGATCACCGGGCTCGAGGAGGGGCGCATCAACGTCAAGGCGACGACCTCGGAGGGGCTCGGATTCGCGGGGCGCGGCGAGGGGATCGCGGCGATGGCGGCGGCAACGCTGGTGGCGGCGTGACCCCGGCGCGGCTTTTGGCGACCTTCTTCGGCGCCGGACTCTTGCGTCCGGGGCCGGGGACATGGGGCTCGCTGGCGGCACTACCGGTGGCGTATCTGCTGCACCTGGCGGGCGGATTCGCGGCACTGGCGCTGGCGACCGTCGCGGTGACCGGCATCGGCTGGTGGGTCACGGCGGTTGCGACGCGCGGGCTCGACGATCCGGATCTCTCCGAGATCGTGATCGACGAGGTCGCGGGGATGTGGCTCGCGCTGTGGCCGGTCTCGCTCGGGGCGGCGATGCAGGGGGTCGATATTCTCGCGCTCTGGCCCGGCTGGATCACGGCCTTCGTGGCATTTCGCGCCTTCGACATCCTCAAGCCCGGCCCCGTCGGCTGGGCCGACAACATGCATACACCGTTCGGCGTGATGCTCGACGACGTCATCGCCGGGGCGCTGGCGGGGCTCGTCGTGGCGGCGGCGGCGGTGGTGTTTCATGCGGGGCTGGGGCTGTGAGCGCGGCGGCGATCGTTGGGCGCGCCCGCACAGCGGGGCTGCGCGTGACCGCCGCAGAGAGCTGCACCGGGGGCATGATCGCCGCGGCGCTCACGGATGTGCCCGGCTCCTCGGCGATCTTCGACGCGGGCTTCGTCACCTATGCCGACGCGGCCAAGCAGTCGCTTCTTGGGGTGGACCCCGCGCTGCTCGCCGCGCACGGCGCCGTTTCCGAGCCGGTTGCCCGGGCGATGGCCGAAGGGGCGCGTGCACGGGCCGGGGCCGATATCGCCGTGTCGGTCAGCGGCATCGCCGGCCCCGGCGGCGGCACCGCCGACAAGCCCGAGGGGCGGGTCTGCTTCGCGCTGGCGCAAGCGGGGCAGACGTCCAGCGAGACGGTGGATTACGGCGCGCTCGGCCGCGATCCCGTGCGCCGGGCGGCGCGCGACCATGCGCTCGGCATGATCCTGCGCGCGCTCGGCGGGGCGGCGGCGTGATCGCGCGGCTGTGAGCCCGGCGCGTTTGCCCCCGCGCGGATTTGCCCCATCTATCCGCTCCTGAACGATTTTCGGAGTGGTGAAGATGATCGACCGGCGCGAATTCGGATTGGGGCTCGGCGCGGCGGGCATGGGGCTCATGCTGCCGGGGATGGCCCATGCCCAGAGCCGCACGCGGCGCTTTCGCATCTATCGCGGCGACTCGGATATCGGAGAGCAGACCATCACCGTGACGCGCGAGGGCGGAAGCATCGAGGTCGCCGTCGATGTCGACATCGCGGTGCGCATCCTCGGCATCGCAGCCTACCGCTACACCCTGCAAAGCCGCGAGACCTGGGAGGGCGGCCAGCTCCTGCGCCTCGACGCCGAGTGCAACGATGACGGCACCGCCGAGTTCGCACGCGCCCGGCGCGAGGGTGACACGCTCGATATCGAGGGCTCGCAGTTTTCCGGCACCGTGCGCGGCACGCTGGCCACGACGACCTACTGGACCCCGGATTTCCTTCAGCGCTCGCTGTGGGTCTCCACGCAGGACGGAACGCCGTTCGACGTCGGCGCGCGTGACAACGGCATGGTCGATTATCCCACCGAGGCGGGCACGGTGCGCGCGCGGCACTGGTCGGTGACGGGTGATCTCGCGGGGCTGGAGCTGTTCTACGACGAGGCCGGCGAATGGATCGGCAACCGCTTCGATGCCGAGGGGGAGACGGCGGAATACCGCGTCGCCGAAATGGGCGGTGCGCTCGCGGAGCTGTGGAGCTGAACATGCGCGCCGCGATTCACTCGACACTGGGCCTCGCGCGCTCGCTCGCGATCTATTACGGTCGTCCGAGCCGCCAGCGCGGGCTGGAACGCTTCTATGGCGGGCTGCTCGGGCCGGGTGATCTCGCCTTCGATATCGGCGCCCATGTCGGCAACCGGAGCCGCGCGATGCGCAGCGCGGGCGCGCGCGTCGTCGCCGTGGAGCCGCAGGCGCCCTTCGCGGGCTTTCTGCGCCGCACCCTGCCACGCGACGTGACGCTCGTGACGGCCGCGGTCGGGCCCGTGGAGACGACCGCCGCGATGAGCGTGTCGCCCCGGCACCCCACCGTGTCCTCGCTGCGCGGCGATTTCGCCGCCAGCGTGGGCGACCGGCCCGGTTTCGAGCATGTGCGCTGGGACGCGGCGCAGCAGGTCGAGGTGACGACGCTCGATGCACTGATCGCGGCGCATGGGGCTCCCAAGCTCGTCAAGGTCGATGTCGAAGGGTTCGAGGCCGAGGTGCTCGCCGGGCTTAGCCGGGCGGTGCCGCTGATCGCGGTGGAGTATCTGCCCGCCCTGCCCGATGCGGCGCGCGCCGCGCTCGCGCGCATCACCGCGCTCGGCCCCTACGAATTCAACCTCGTCACGGGCGAGGCCGGCGCCTTCGCCTGGCCGGATTGGCGCGACGACGCGGCGGTGCGCGGCTGGCTCGACGGGCTCGGTGCCGATGACGGGCCGGGCGACATCTATGCCCGGCTGCCCGGCTGACGCTCAGACCTCGAACTGCCCCACGACATTGCGCCACTCGCCCGGCGAGATCATCTTGCGATGCGTGAAACGCACCGAGTGCAGCGGCCCCTCGATCTCCTCCTGCCAGAACTCGATGAATTCGAACAGGCGCGGGTAATCCGGCGCCAGATCGTAGTCCTGCCACACGAAGGTATTGAGAACACTACGATAATCGGGCATGCGATAGACCATCTCGGCGGTCGTCAGCCCGTACCCCTTCAGCATCAGCTCGGTTTCCGATTCGCGCATTGAACGCCCTCTTGGCTGTTTCGATTCGCCATCATGCCTTGAGTTGATTAATTTTCAAATATTCCAGTCTGTTATCACTCCACCGCCATGGCTGCCGGGCGGCTGCGGCAGCGGCCATTGCACCCCGTCTCGCGGTTCCGCTATAATGCGACGGACCAGATCTGGCAGCCAACACATCAAAGCGAGCAGCCGTGAGCGACACTCCCCAATCACCTGACGACGCGGAGGAATCCGCCGCGCCGAGCGGGCCGACGATCTCGATCGCCGACGAGATGCGCGCCTCCTATCTCGATTACGCGATGAGCGTCATCGTCTCGCGCGCGATCCCGGATCTGCGCGACGGGCTCAAGCCGGTGCATCGGCGCATCCTGTTCTCGATGCACCAGAACGGCTTCACGCACGACAAGCCCTACCGCAAATCGGCGCGCGTCGTCGGCGACGTGATCGGCAAGTATCACCCGCATGGCGACTCGGCCGTGTACGACGCGCTGGTGCGGCTGGCGCAGTGGTTCTCCATGTCGCTCAAGCTGCTGGACGGACAGGGCAATTTCGGCTCCATGGACGGCGACAACGCCGCGGCGATGCGCTATACCGAGGTGCGCATGGACCGTCCCGCGCAGGCGCTGCTGGCCGATATCGGCAAGGAAACGGTCGATTTTCAGGACAACTATGACGGCCAGGACCGCGAGCCCACGGTGCTGCCGGCGCGGTTTCCCAACATGCTCGTCAACGGCGCGGGCGGCATCGCGGTGGGCATGGCCACCAACATCCCGCCGCACAATCTCGGCGAGGTCATCGACGCCACGCTCGCGCTGATCGAGGATCCGACGCTGAGCGCCGAGGACCTGATGCAGTACATCCCGGCGCCCGATTTCCCCACCGGCGGGATGATCATGGGCCGCTCGGGCGCGCGCAAGGCGTATCGCGAGGGGCGCGGCTCGGTGGTGGTGCGCGCGCGCACCCGCATCGAGGAGCCGCGCAAGGACCGCTACAGCATCGTCATCGACGACATCCCCTTCCAGGTCAACAAGTCCACGATGGTCGAGAAGATCGCCGAGGCCGCGCGCGACAAGCGGATCGAGGGCATCGCCCATGTGCAGGACGAGTCCGACCGCACCGGCGTGCGCGTCGTCGTCGAGCTCAAGCGCGTCGCGACGCCCGACGTGGTGCTCAACCAGCTCTTTCGCTTCACGCCGATGCAGACGAGCTTCGGCTGCAACATGCTCGCGCTCAATGGCGGCCGGCCCGAGCAGCTCACCCTGCGCGATTTCCTGACGCATTTCATCACCTTCCGCGAGGAGGTCGTCGCCCGGCGCACCGCGCACGAGCTGCGCAAGGCGCGCGAGCGCAGCCATGTGCTGTGCGGGCTCGCCGTGGCGGTGTCGAATGTCGACGAGGTCGTGGCCACGATCCGCGGCTCCGCCGACCCGGCCGAGGCGCGCATGCGGCTGATGGAGCGGCGCTGGCCCGCCGCCGACATCGCCGAGTATATCCGGCTGATCGACGATCCCGGACACACCATGAACGACGACGGCACCTACAACCTCTCCGAGGTGCAAGCGCGCGCGATCCTCGATCTGCGGCTGCAGCGGCTCACGGCGATGGGCGTCAAGGAAGTCACCGACGAGCTCGCCGATCTCGCCGGCAAGATCCGCGACTATCTCGCCATCCTGCGCTCACGCGAGCGGATCATGGGGATCATCTCCGAGGAGCTGCGCGAGGTGCGCGAGCTCTACGCCGTGCCGCGGCGCACCGAGATCGCCGCCTGGGAGGGTGACACCGAGGATGAGGACCTCATCGAGCGCGAGGACATGGTCGTCACCGTAACCTCGGGCGGCTACATAAAGCGCACCCCGCTCGCGGAGTATCGCTCGCAAAAGCGCGGCGGCAAGGGGCTGGCCGGCATGGCCACCAAGGATGACGACGTCGTCACCACGCTGTTCGTCGCCAACACGCACACCCAGCTTCTGTTCTTCTCCACCGACGGGATGGTCTACAAGCTCAAGACCTGGCGGCTGCCGCAGGGCGGGCGCAACGCGCGCGGCAAGGCGATCGTCAACATCCTGCCGATCAATCCGGGCGTGTCGATCGCGGCGATAATGCCGGTCGACAAGCCCGAGGCCGAATGGGAGAACCTTCAGGTCGTGTTCGCCACCTCGGCGGGCAATGTGCGTCGCAACCAGCTTTCGGACTTCACCAACGTGAAATCCAACGGCAAGATCGCGATGCGCCTGCCCGAGGGGGTCAGCCTCGTGAATGCGCGCATCTGTGATGCCGATGACGATGTGCTGCTGGTGACGGCGCGCGGCCGGGCGATCCGCTTTCCGGTCGGGGAGTTGCGCATCTTCAAGGGCCGCGAATCGACCGGCGTGCGCGGCATCCGGCTCGTCGGCGAGGACCACGTCGTCTCCATGGCCGTGATCCATCACTTCGAGGCCAGCCCGGGCGAGCGCGCCGCCTTCCTCAAGCAGCGCCGCGCCGTGGAGGGCACGCTCGACGAGGCGGCCGACGAGGACGAGGAGACCGCCGAGGCCGGCCAGCTCTCGACCGAGCGCTATGCCGAGATGTCGGCGGCCGAGGACCTGATCCTGACGATCACGACGCGCGGCCTCGGCAAGACGACCTCCGCGCATGACTACCCGGTGCGCGGGCGCGGCGGCCAGGGCGTCAAGGCGATGGATCTGTCCGACAAGCGCGGCCGCGAGACCGGCACCATAATCGCCGCCTTCCCCGTCGATGCCGGCGATCAGATCATGCTCGCCACCTCCACGGGCCAGTCGATCCGCTGCCCGGTCGAGGGGATCTCGTTTCGCTCGCGCAGCGCCGGGGGTGTGCGCGTCTTCGCCACCGCCGAGGGCGAGAAGGTCGTCTCGGTGGCGCGGATCGCCGATCAGGGCGGTGACGAGGAGGAGGTGTGACGATGCCGCGCGCCGAAACGCGCCCGGACTGGGTCGACCGGCTGCCCGAACTGCTCGACGCCCATGCGGCGCGGGCCGGGACGGTGACCTATGGCGCGCTCGCCGGCAGGCTCGCGATCGCGCCGCCGCAGCGCATCCGGCAGCTCGCGCGCGCGCTCGAGGAACTGATGCAAGCCGACGCCACCGCGGGCCGGCCGCTGCGCGCCGCGCTCGTCGTCTCGCAGGCGCGCGGCGGGCTGCCGGCGCCGGGCTTCTTTGCCGCGGCGCGCGCCGTCGGGCGCTATGACGGCCCGGACAGCGGCCCCGACGCGGCGCGGTTTCACGGCGCCGAACTGGCGGCGTTGTGGCGGGTTGGCGAAAATGCCCGGTAGCGGCGGCGCCACAAGGCGCGCGGACCGGCAAGCGCGACGCCGATGAGCGACGCTGCCCCGATCCGCGACGCGGCCACCACGATCCTCGTGCGCGACGCGGCCACGGCGCCGCGGGTCCTGATGGGGCAGCGCGGCAAGGGGGCGGCGTTCATGCCGTCGAAATTCGTCTTTCCCGGCGGCGCGGTGGATGCGGGCGATGTCGATGTGCCGCTCGCAGCACCGCTCGGGCCCGATTGCGCCGTCCGGCTCGCGGGGGGCACCGCCGCGCCGGATGCGCTCGCCGCCGCCGCGATTCGCGAACTCTGGGAGGAGACCGGTCTGCTTCTCGGCGCGCCGGGGAACTGGCCCGGACCGCCGCCGCCCGACTGGGCCGATTTCGCGGCGCACGGGTTGCTGCCCGCTGCACAGCACCTGACCTATGTGTTCCGCGCCATCACCCCGCCGGGGCGCCCGCGCCGCTTCGATGCGCGGTTCTTTCTCGTCGAGGCGGAGCGGCTCGCGGGCGATCCGGACGATTTTCGCAAGGCGCGCCCCGAACTCGCCAATCTGCAATGGATCCCGCTCGACGCCGCGCCGCGGCTCGATCTGCCCTTCATCACCGAAGTCGTCCTCGCCGAGCTCGGGGCGCGGCTGCGCGACGGGGGGGCGGCGGGCGTGCCGTTCTTCGACAATGCGGGCGCGCGCTCGGAGTTTCGCCGCATTCCGTGACGGCGCGCGGTCAGCCCTGGCGGCCCCAGGCGACGCGCGCCCAGATGCGCTCATAGACGACATAGGTCAGGAAGCCGAGCACGGTATTGATGACGGCGAGCGTGCCGCCGACCATCGCCGAGCCGGTCACGGCCCAGCCCACCAGCGCCATGACCGACAGCCCGATCGCCTGCCAGATCAAGGCCTTGATCAGTGTGCGCCCGCGCGTCTCCATGACCCCCTCCGATTGCTGCACCAGCCATAGCCTGCGCC
>PUKW01000155.1 GCA_003550665.1 Paracoccaceae bacterium
CGTGGACCTGTTCTTTTTCTTTGAGCTGACCTACGACGAAGTCAGCAACATTACCGGAATTCCCGTAAACACCGTGAAGTCGCACGTGTTTCGGGCCAAACAACGACTCCGGAAACGCCTGACAGGCAGTCCGGCGGAGGCATACCATGACCTGTGAAGATGCAATTCGCAATCTACTCACACTAGACAACCATACCGAAATTGACGACTCTACCCACGCACACCTCGAAACCTGTGCCCGCTGCCGTGCCGAGCACGAGCGGCTATACGATGCCCTATCCGCCCTGCCCGACAACAACACCCCGTTTGGTTCGCCGGCGTGGGAAGCGGCGCTTACCGACACGGTCATGCAGGCGGTACACGCTCAAGCTTGGGCAGAAGCTTCGGCCGAGGACGACACCGGGTGGGTTGAGTATGGCCGATGGCTCGGCGCGGGCGTGTTAATCCTGTTCGGAATGCTGGCGTTGCCGTACACCGATGTGCTGGTAGCGGTCCGCACATTATCCAACGGCGAAATCGATTTCGCTCTTGCGGTGAGCTTTGGCCTGATCATCACCGTCTATATGGCGCTGTTCGTGGCAACCAACCTCAACGACCTCAGCAGACGTTTGCGGCGCCTCGGCATGCTTCCCGTATCGTCCGACCCGAAAACGCGGCACCGTTAGCCGGGGTGTTTCGTGGCGAGTAGGCCGCAGGCGGCCTCGATATCGAGTCCACGCGAGGCGCGCACCGTGGCAGTTACGCCGCGACGCTCGAGCCGTGCGCGGAACTGCTCTATCTGCGCAGGTAAGCTCGGCTGCATATCGTTGCCGTCCCACGGGTGAAACGGGATAAGGTTGACGCGCGTTCGCATTCCCGATACCAACTCGGCGGTCGCATCGGCGTGTTCGGGTGAGTCGTTCACCCCCTTGAGCATCACGTACTCAAACGTTACGCGCCGCGAATCGCCGTACGCCCTCCGGCGGAGCAGCTGCATCAATTCCAAGAGATCATAGCCGCGCGTGCCCGGCATCAACTCGCGCCGTTGCTCCTGAAACGGCGTGTGCAGACTGACCGCAAGACGCACGTCGCAGTTCTCAAGAAAGCGCGCGAGCGGCGCAGGCTTGCCGACGGTTGAAAGCGTGATGCGGCGGTTGCTGAGACCGTAGCCTTCCTCCGCGGTCAAGAGTCGCGCAGATTCTATGACCGCGGGTAAATTATCGAGTGGTTCTCCCATTCCCATATAGACGATGTTGGTGATCTGATCGCGTTCCGGCATCGAGCGGTACTGGTTGAGGATCTCACCGGCGCTGAGGTTACCCCGAAGGCGCATCGCCCCGGTTGCGCAGAACCGACACCCAACCCGGCAGCCCACCTGCGACGAAAGGCACAGCGTACGCCGCTCGCCGTCGGGTATCATCGCGGCCTCAACAACATCGCCGCCGTCGGTGAGAAATGCGTATTTCTTGGTGCCGTCCGCCGAGACGCGTTCCTCGCGGGGCCTGGGTGCACGGATCTCGGCGACCTCGCCGAGGCGGCGCCGGTCCGACAGCGAGAGGTTGGTCATCTCCTCGAGCGAGTCCACGTGCTTACCGTACAGCCAACGCGCGATCTGCTGCGCTCGGTAGCGCGGCATCTCGAGCTCGGAAACCAGCGCCCCAATCCGCTCGGCCGAAAGCCCAAATAGATTCGTCTTCACGCAACGAACATACGAAGAAACCGTCGCGCTGTCAAAACTGCGCGCTGCGGGACACGCCGCGGGAGCGCGCCAGAGGGACACGGTGCGGGAGCGTCCCGTAAAAGCGCGAGTTCGGGTCGGCCGCCCTGAAGCTCAACGGATATCAATGCGTGGATCGCTATGTTCGTCTACCTCGAAGCTGACCGTGAACGGACCCTCGGACGGAATGCTGTACCCCGTACCGGAGAGACCGAGATACAGCCGCGAGACCGCACGGATATCGTCGTGCACCTCGTTGACGCGTAGCTCGCCACGAGCAGCTGCGGGGTCGAACTCGGCATCGAGCGCGATGCGCAGCGAGCCTTCCATATTCAGAAGCAGCGACACAAACCGCAGCGACTCGACGCTAAGAGTTTGAGGCTCAAAGGTCATGCGCAGGCTCCCGTCCTCGACCGCCCAGTTCTCGAGCTCCGCGAGCCACCCATACTCGCCGAGCATCATCCGAAACTCCTCAAGCTCCTGCGCCGCAGTTCCACTCAACCCGATACGTACACCCGCGACGCGGGTTTCTATCGCTTCCAACCGCTGTAGCAACTCCTCGGGGTTGCGGTCGAGATCGGCCACCGTGAACTCGCCGGTTACGGTGTAGCCGGCCTCATCAATTGTCCCATTGACCCCGCTCTCGCTGTCGCTGAAGCTCATACCCTCGAGCAAAAAATCGATCTCCGAGAAGCGCACCGTCTCGGGCCGGTCGATCGTCTCAAGCGGCAAATGCCCAGTGAAGCCTGCGGAGATCTCGCTGAACTCTAACTCGGTGCCACGTCCGTCGTCTGCCGCAGCACCGCCGAACAACGAAACACGGAGACCGGAAAGCTCAGCGGTCTCACGATCTCGCGCCAGCCGAACAAGGTCGTCAGGCGCCATCTGTGCGCGCAGTTCAACGGCCTCCAACCGCGAGTGCGGGTTGGCAGAGGTGAACGCCACGTCGAAGAACCGTACTCGGCCGCGCAACGAGTTTACCTCTACGCGACTGTAACTGATCAGCTCTTCGAGCCCTGACTCTTCGATCATCTCCGTCAGCTGCGAATCCAGGAACACCTCGGCCTGGCTATCGAGCTGCCGCGATCCAAAGTATCCGGCAACCACAATGAGGAGCACTGCTGCGGATGCGGCTATCGGCAACACCCGACGCCTTCCGGTTCTTCGTTTCGACCGCCGCTGCACGTACATCGGTGCGCCACCTCGGAGATCCTCCTGGGTTCCCTGCCTTGGTTGGCCGGAATCGCCCGCCACAAGGTCACTCGCGACGCGGGCCTTGGAGCGGAGCGCGGTTGCTGCAGGGACGTTTGGTGAGGGAGCCTCCGTTGCGGAGGCGCTCGCGGCAGCGTGTCGCGCAGCGGTCTGATCCGCGGGGAGCGCGCGGCCTCGGCGCAGGGACCCGAGTCGTTTGTGTAGAGCGGATCGCTCGCCATCGATCTTACGCTCCAGGCGAAGGCGCGTTTCCTCGTCCAATGCACCCTGCTTGGTTGCTACTGCGCGGCGCCACCGTTCAAGCTGCTGAAGCCGCCGCTCTATATAGTAAAGGTCTCTGCGTTGTTCCTCGGTCATCCCGGCTCCTAATTCCGACGCCGGCACTCTCGATGCGGCTTCGAAACAAGCATAGCTCATTCGGCGCTTTGTTGTAACCGAACTGCCCCGCAGCGTGTTGGTGTTATTTCCGCGTCAAGCGAAGCGCCATGAAGATCGAGGCGGTGTTAGATGGGTAGAAGGAGATGCGTTGATTATGAAGCACCGCTCTACCGCAGCGCCCGGGCGCTCGCGCGAGCGGCTCAGCTGGTTTGCAGAGACGCTGTGGCGAGCCGAGATCCCGACCCCGCCCCCCCTATGCGCGCTACGCGAAACTTCCCGCCTACGCGTTGGTGTGAGGGCGCCGGTGGCGCACTCGGCGATTATACCAACACGCTGCGGGGCAGTTCACATTTGCCCTGTAAGAAGACCAGGTAGCAATGGATGGCGATCGTCTTGTACTATTCGGTCCGGGGCAGAAAAGCTCGGAAGGATAGGATCGTGGGAGCAGCAGAACAAAAGACACTTCTACTGGTTGAGGACGAGCCGCTGGTTGCGGTGGTGGAACGTAAGACGTTAGAGCGATTTGGGTACAACGTGATCACGGTGGAGACCGGTGAGAAGGCGGTTGCAACCGTTGTAGCCGATCCGACTGGGATCGATCTCATTCTGATGGACATTGATCTCGGGAGCGGGATTGACGGCACCCAAGCTGCCGAACAGATCCTGGCCACCCACGATATTCCGTTGGTGTTTCTGTCGTCGCACACCGAGCCGGAGTACGTAGAGCGCACCGAGGGGATCACCTCCTACGGCTACATCGTGAAGAACACGGGCGAGACCGTGTTGCGCGCTTCGCTCGCGATGGCGTTCCGCCTTTATGAGGCCAATCGGGCGAAGACCCGATTGCAAGAGAAGGAGGTGTTTCAGAACACGCTCGTTAACTCATCACCGCTGCCGATTATCGGGATCGACAATGCTGAGCACATCACGGTCTGGAACCCGGC
>PUKW01000253.1 GCA_003550665.1 Paracoccaceae bacterium
GAAGACCGCGAACCGCGTGGAGCTTCAGGATCCGGCAAGGCGGTGCCGTTACGTGGTGCTCAAGATGCTCTACGAGCGGCCGTTCAGGGACTGGCTGGCGGCGCGCACCCATGTCGAGGTCAATCGCTGGATCGACAGGGCGCTGAAGAGGTCCACCGAGGCAGCCCAGACGATCCACGGAAAGCGGCTGGACAACAAGCAGAAGGCCCTGATTGTCGCGAAGGCCAACGAGCTGCCGCGTCTGTCGGAGGGGCGGCGGATCCACGATTTCTTCTATGACCTGTCATCGGCTACGGCGGCCGAGATGCGGGTGCAACGCGGCTACGGCCATGACGGCGAGGCCGCACGGGAACAGGCGAGCCATATCGACGATCTGCTGTGCGACGTGGTCGCCCTCGCCTTCGAACACTGGCTGCACGCGCCGCAGGACGGGCGCGCGCCTCTGAGCTGGCTCATCGATCTGGAACCCGGAACGCCGCTGCCCGGGAAACAGTGCGACCTCAACGAAATCCCGCTCACGGCTGACATGAAGGGCCCCGAAGACTGGCAGGCCGCACTCTACTTGTTCCTTCATCTCGTTCCGGTGGGCGAAGCGTCCCGGCTGCTGCATCAACTCGCAAAGTGGTCGATCACCTCGCAGCTCTCCGACAAGTTGAGCGAGGCGGAGGAAAGGTCCCTGACGGCGCTGATCCAGACGCTGCTTCTGTATCTTGACATGCACGACGCCAAGTTCGAGGGGGGCGAGGCGCTGACAGGCTGCGAGCCGTTCAAGGACTTGTTCGAAAGCCCTGCAGGCTTCGAGAAGGTCTTTCCCGCCGACAGCGAGAGCCCTCTCGAAGGCCGGGTTCCGAAGCGGGGCCTGCGCGAGATCATGCGGTTCGGGCATCGCCGCCTTGTGGCCGGCTTGGCGCAAGACGACAGAATCACGGATGCAGAGGTGGACGCCTTCCTGCGCGTCGAGATGGGCACGGGCGAAGACAGCATCGCCAAGCTGCAGGCGGGCAGGGAGAAGGTTCACGAGGCCTGGAACAAGAAGCGGCGGGGTGGCGGAAAGAAGGGGCAAAAAAAGTCAGACATCACCCCGGAGATGCTTCGCGAGTATGTCGAAGCTATCGCTGGTATCGCGCGCCACCGCCGGATGGGCGCGCGCGTCACGCTCACCGACCTTGTCACACTTCACCGACTTCTCATGAGTGTCATGGGGCGCCTGACCGATTACGCGGGCATGTTCGAGCGCGATCTCTACTTCGCGATGCTGGGCTGTCTGGCGACCGAGCGATCCGAAGCCGCGAAAGTTCTGAACCCAGCAGGCCAGGACAAGCTGTCTTCGGGCCAGATCATCGATGCGCTACGGACGCTTCCGGACTATCGTTATAAGCAGGCAGCATCGCGTGACGGCCCCCAAGTCGCCGCGATAATTAAGGAGCTGTTTGGCAAGAACGTTGCGGAGCTCCACGCATTCAGATCCAGACAGACCGACGAAACAACGAGGACGTCGGAGAACCCACGAGGGGCCGATGTTGATGAGCATGCAAAGTTCGAATCCCTGATCGCCATTCGAAACTATCTGTCGCACCTCAATTCTCTGAACAGCGACTCCTACACCCTCGACCTGACTGCCCTCGTGAACCAAACGCGCACTCTCATGTCCTATGATCGAAAGCTGAAGAACGCCGTCTCGCAGTCCATCAAGGAATTGCTGCTGCGCCAGTCCATCCGGCTCAAATGGGGCACGACCGATCGACATGAACTTGCGGACGCAAAGATCGCGGGCAAGATGGCCAAGCACCTCGGCGGACGGAAGCTGCATCTGCAAACAGGTGACAAGCCCGAGGTGATCAGCGAAAACCTTTGCGGCGAACATCACCTGAAGGCCGTCGCCAAGCTTTTCGCCGGGACGGCAGATATCGCGAGCGACGTTGCAGATCTCGACCTCGATACGGTCGCCTGGGCCACCCCGAACGAAAAGGGGAAGGGAAGTCAGCACGCGCCTTCTCCAGGACGGCGAGGAAGTCCGAAAGCGACGCGCCGCTGACGCACAACCTGAATTAACCCCAGCCCCGCGGAAGCAACTAAGCTTCCCTTGGGCACGACAGTTCAAGATGTATACGCGCCAGTCAACGCCGGCCCTAAGCTGGCCGACATACCCGTCGCGGCCGGCATCGCGATCGAAAGCTTTAGCTATATGCTGCGGATGCAGTGCTGCGACGTCACAGTCCGCTTCCCGCCCTTCATGTCGATGGCTCGCCGTGATGCTGCGCCAAGCACGAATGTCGTGGAAGGGCTGGGAGCCATCATTCGCTGCGCCGGAGACGAACGGCGGCAATGCGCAGGGAGCGCCCTTTGCAAACTCGGGTTCACCTGTCGCGGTGCAACGGCGCAGCCGGCGCGAATCCGACATTCGTGACAGCAGCCACGAAGGTCGGAAGGAAGCTCCAAATCGGACTTCAGGAGACCCAGTCTCTACTTGTGCGAGCTACAGACTCTCAACTACCGTGTCTTGCAGGCTTGCCTGAAAGCAAACTGTGGAAATGACTATGGTGCCGGACTTGACTTGCAGCAACTTTGAACACGGGTGCCGGTGGCTTCGAGCGGATTTTCATCTGCATACGCGGGCGGACAAAGAATTCAAATATGACGGCGAAGAGGACCGCTTTATCGCTTCCTACGTGGAAAGTTTGCAGGCGGCGGATATAGGTCTGGGCGTCATCACTAATCACAACAAGTTCGATGCAGGCGAGTTCAAGGCGCTGCGCAAGAAGGCGCGCAAGGTGGGCATCGGCCTTCTCCCCGGGGTGGAGCTATCCGTCAATGACGGCGCGAACGGCGTCCACACACTTATCGTCTTCTCCGACGACTGGCTCGAAGACGGAAACGACTATATCAACCAATTCCTTGGAGTGGCCTTTTCTGGAAAAGTTCCGGCACAGTATGAAAAGGAGAATGGTCGAAGTAACGACGATCTGCACGATACGCTGAAGAAGCTTAAATCATACGGGCGTGACTTCTTTATTATCTTCGCGCACGTGGAGGCGAATAGCGGCCTGTGGAAGGAGATCGGTGGCGGTCGCATGATCGATCTCGCTACCCACCCGCTTATTCAGAGATACACTCTCGGATTTCAAAAAGTCCGAACTCATGACAAAGCTGATGGTGTTTGTCGCACCAAGGTTCAAGACTGGTGGGGCGATCAATACCCCGCCGAGGTCGAGGGGTCTGATCCTAAGGCGGTGGATCAAATTGGGCGGGGCCAGAATTCATACTTAAAAGTTGGAGATTTTGGATTTGATGCCGTCAAATTCGCTCTTACCGATCACGGGTTCCGGGTCGCCCGCGAAGCGCCCACCGTTGAACATTCCCATATCAATTCGATCCGTTTTGAGGGCGGGCTTCTGGATGGCAAGTGTGTGAGGTTCTCCCCCAATTTAAACTGCCTGATCGGTATTCAAGGCAGCGGAAAATCCTCGATACTTGAAGGCTTGCGATATGCTCTCGATATACCTTTCGGCGAGAAAGCTCAAGATCAGGACTACAAAAAAGGCCTTCTGCCTTTCGTTTTGAAGAGTGGCGGCAAGATCGTTGTAGAGGCAACCGATCGCCATGGAACGCGCTTTGAGATTCGGCGCCTCCTCGGGCACACCCCTGAAGTCTACGTTGATGGTGTTCTCCGGCCCGGTGTTTCTATCCGCGATACCATCATCGCGAAGCCACTCTACTTCGGTCAGAAAGACCTTTCCGCCGCCGGGAAAGGTTTTGGGCACGACCTCGTCGAGAAGCTTATGGGCGACAGCTTGAAGGACGTGCGCCAGAAGATTGAGGAGCGTCGGAGCAAGCTTGAGGAGGCCATCGATGACTTTAGATCAGTGCGTAGCGACGTAGAAGAAAAGGAGGCCCTTGAGCAGGAACTCAAGGACGTCGAGTTTCGCCTTGAGCAATTCGACAAGCATGGCGTCAAGGAGAAGCTGGATAAGCAACTTGCCTTCAGTCGCGATTTGAAATTCTGTGAGAGCGTCGATGCGATTGCCGTAAAATGGCAAGAAGCATTGGACGGGGCAGTCACCGAGACAGAAGAAGAACTCTCTGCTCTCAACGATGAGAGGACGGGTTACAATGCAGAGTTCTTTCGGCGATATGCAAGAAAACTGGAGGCGCTGAAAACGAGCGTTAGCAATACACGCGCGATAGTTAGATCCGTTGAGACGCTAAGC
>PUKW01000121.1 GCA_003550665.1 Paracoccaceae bacterium
CCGCGCCGCTCCGCCGCCGTGAGCACCGGGTCGAACCCCTCGGCATAGAGATCGCAGTCATCCACCTCCCAGCCGCGCGCCGCGAGCGTCTCGGTCACCGCGCCGTGCAGGGCGGCGCTGAAGCTCTCGGCGCAGGGATGGGCATGGAGGACGAGCGCGCGGGTCATTCCGCCGCTTGCATCCTTGGATAGGCATACATGCGCGAGAAGTCGAAATCGGGATCGTCCCAGGCGATCATCTTGCCCGGATTGAGCAGCCCCTTGGGATCGGCCTCGCGCTTGAAGGCGAGCTGGCGGTCATCGACGGTCTGGCGGCCGCCCTCCTCGAGCGTGTAGCGATGCGGGTTGAAGATCATGCAGCCCGCCGCCTCATGGGCGCGCACGATCTCGTCGAGCCGTTCCTCGGTGGAGAATTTCACGAGGCTGAGCCCGGCGAAGATCACCTTGCCGCGCTCGCGGATCGCCTCGAGATGCTGCAGCACCTCGCCGGGGAACTCGGCGCGCATCTTCGCGACCTTGTCATGAAAATCCGCCCCGCCATAGCGCACCTGCAGATAGGTGATCGACGGGTCCACCTTGAGCGCGCGCAGCGTGGTGTGGTTCCAGCCGTATTCGAAAACCGGCCCCGGCTCGCGTGCCCAGTCATGGTCGTCGGAGCGGTAGATCAGCTCGGCCCCGTCGCGCCGGCCGAGAAAGGTCAGGAAGCCGTCCATCGCATGCGGCGCGATCATCGCGCCGACCATGTGCCGGCCTGCGGCGATGTAGGGTTTCACGCGCTGGAAGTAATCCTGCGGGATGGGTGCTTCGAAGACGGTGGCGAGCTTGATGAGGATGCCGTCCTCATTCGCGAGATCGGCGGCGAAATGCTGCGCGGCCGCGAAGTCCTCGAAGCTGACGAACACCCCGATCCAGTCATAGGCTGGCGCCAGCGGCATCTCGATCTCGGTGATGATGCCGTTGGTGCCGTAGGCGTGCGATACCCGCGCGAGCTCCTCGCCGCGAAACTCCAGCACCCGCGGCTCCTCTTCCATCGTCACGACGCGCAGCCGGATGATGTTGCCCAGATCGCGCAGCTGACCCCAGGTGCAGGAGCCCACGCCGCCCGAGCCGCCCGCGATGAAGCCGCCGATCGTCGCCGTCGCCCAGGTCGAGGAGAACATGCGCAGCTCCTGCCCCGAATCGGCGATCGTGGCCGCGTCGAGATCCTTCAGAAGACAGCCCGGCTCGACGATGACGCGGCCGGGATGGACCTCGCGGACCTTGTCGAGATGCTTCATGTGCAGCACGCAGCCGCCCGCGAGCGGCATTGCCTGGCCGTAATTGCCCGTGCCCGCGCCGCGCGTGGTGACCGGCACGTCATGCGCATAGCAGACCCTGAGCGCCTCGATCACCTCGGCCTCGGAGCGCGGCGCGACCACGAAATCGCCCTGAACGTGATCGAGCCGGTCCTTGAGCACCGGCGAATACCAGAAGAAATCCCGGCTCTTGGAGCGGATGGCGGCGGCGCTCGCCTCGATGTCGAGATGGGCGAGCGCGGCGCGGGCGGCATCGGCATTGGCACTCATCGGCGGTCCTTCCCTTTCTGGCCGGCGCCGCAGGCGGCGGCGCGATCATCTTGGCGATAGCGCCCTGCCGCGCAAGCCTCCACTCCGCCGCCGGGCCCGATGCCGCCGCGTCGGCGCAGCGCCCGGTTTCGCGCCAGCGCATGCGGCAGGTGCATACAAAGGCGGCACCGGTCAGCGCGCCGCGAGCGCCTCGATCTCGACGAGGAATTCCGGCCGGGTGAATCCCGACACGATCATCAGCGTCGAAGCCGGGCGCACCGCGAGCCCGTCGAGCCACGCATCGCGCACGCGCATGTAGCCGGCCATGTCGGCACGCGCGGTGACATAGGCGTTCAGGCGCAGCACGTCGCCGCGCCCGAGCCCGGCCTCGGCGAGGATGGCATCGATATTGGCAAACGCGATCTCGGCCTGCGCCTCGACACCGTCGGGCACGCTGTCATCGGCCTCCGCACCGAGCTGGCCGGACATGACCAGCAGCTCGGACGCTCCGTTCAGATGGATGCCGTGGGAATAGGCGCCGAAAGGGGCCCGGATACCGGGCGGGGTGATCGGGGTCATGCTGCTCTCCCGCGTTTGCGCCGCACGCCGCGCCCTGATGCCCGCTGGCGCCGGGCGCGGCAACACGCCCGCCCCCGGCGCAAGGCCGGATGCTCAGGACATGAACAAGGCCATTCCATTATGCACAATAATTTTGCACCATCGGCGCAATATCCGAACGCGGGGCACCCGCGCACTTCTCACGCGCGCGACGGGCTCGCATAACGCGACGAACCACCATAAGGAGATACCCGCAATGCTTCGACTCTGCGCAACCGCGACCGCCGCGCTGGGGGCTTCGGCCAGCGCCGCCCTCGCGCTCGAATCGGTATCCTTCGGCACGAACTGGGAAGCGCAGGCCGAGCATGGCGGCTTCTACCAGTCCGTCGCCGACGGCACCTTTGAGGAGTGCGGCCTCGACGTGACGATCGTGCCGGGCGGGCCGCAGGTCAACAACCGCGCGCAGATGCTCGCCGGGCGGATGGATTTCCACATGGGCGGCAACATGCTGCAGGCGTTCGACGCGATCGAGGAGGACATCCCCCTCGTCGTGGTGGCCACCGCGTTCCAGAAATCGCCGCAGGTGATCATCTCGCATCCCGGCGTCGCCGACACCTGGGAGGAGCTGCAGGAGCTCGACACGCTGCTCATCGGCGATGGCGGCTATGTCTCCTACTACCAGTGGATGATGGACGTGTTCGACTTCACAGAAGAACAACGCGACCCCTACACATTCTCCATCGCGCCCTTCCTCGCCAACGAGAACATCGCGATGCAGGGCTTCCTGTCCTCCGAGCCCTACGCCATTCAGCAGGAGGCCGGCTTCGAGCCCAACATCTTCCTGCTCGACGAGTACGGCTTCGGCGGCTACGCCACCACCATCGAGGCCATGGTCGAGACCGTCGAGGAGCGCCCCGAGGTCGTCGAATGCTTCGTCAACGGCTCCATCCTCGGCTGGTACAACTACCTCTACGGCGACAACGACGCGGCCAACGAGATGATCATGGCCGATAACGAGGAGATGACGCAGGACCGCATCGACTTCGCCATCGAGATGATGATCGAGGAAGGCATCGTCGATTCGGGCGACGCGCTCGAATACGGCGTCGGCGTGATTACCGAGGAAGCCGTCGAGGACTTCTTCAACACCATGGTCGATGCCGGTGTCGTCAACGCGGATGTCGACTGGCGCGCCTCCTTCACGACGGAATTTGTCGGCGACGGGCTGGGCATGGAGCTGCGCCCGGACTGATTGGCACGGCGCAAAGCGATGAAGGACGGGCCATAATGGCGCAATCGGCTGTCAGACGGCCCGCCGGACACCGGCGGACCGTCCTCGAGATGCAGAACGTGGACAAGACCTTCGGCGGTGACGTCGAGGCGCTGCGCGCGATGTCGCTGGCCGTCAACGAGGGTGACTTCATCTCGCTGCTAGGACCATCGGGCTGCGGCAAGTCGACCGCGCTGCGCCTGATCGCCGGGCTCGCCGAACCGAGCGGCGGGCGCATCATGTGGGAGGGCGGCCATGAGGTCGGCGATCTCGGCGTGGTCTTTCAGGAACCCACGCTGATGCCATGGGCGACGGTGGCGCAGAATGTCTGGCTGCCGTTCCGGCTGCGCGGGCAGTCCTACAACGAGGTGCGCGACCGGGTGCTCGAATCGCTGCGGCTCGTCGGGCTCGACCAGTTCCAGAACGCCTATCCGCGCGAATTGTCGGGCGGCATGAAGATGCGCGTGTCGATCGCGCGCGCGATGGTGACCAATCCGCGGCTGATCCTGATGGACGAACCCTTCGCCGCGCTCGACGAAATCACGCGTTTCAAGCTCAACGACGATCTGCTGATGCTCAAGGACCGCATCGGTTGCACCGTGGTGTTCGTCACGCATTCGGTGTTCGAATCGGTGTTCCTGTCGGACCGGATCGTGGTGATGGCGGCGCGGCCGGGGCGCGTGGTGCGCGAGCTGACCGTCGATGCCCCCTACCCGCGCACCGAGGAGTTCCGCACATCGGCCGAATACGCCGCATGGTGCCGCGAGGCGAGCAACGCGCTGCACGAGGCGATGGGAGAGCACGCATGACCATCTCGGACCCCACCCGCGCCGCCGA
>PUKW01000085.1 GCA_003550665.1 Paracoccaceae bacterium
ACCGGCGCACCGCCTCGCGCCGCGCCGCCGGATCGCCCGCCATCAGCGCCGCGCCGCCGCCGCCCTCGAGCCAGTCGAAGAACGCCGCATCCCCGAGCAGGCCGTATTTGACCACCTCGCCATATCCCGCGCGCAGATCGCGCGGCGGCAGCGTGTCGAGGGCGTCGGTGTCAGCGAGGACAAGCGCAGGCTGATGAAAGGCGCCGACGAGGTTCTTGCCCTGCGCGCTGTTGATTCCGGTCTTGCCGCCGACGGAACTGTCGACCTGCGCGAGCAGCGTCGTGGGCACCTGCACGAAACGCACCCCGCGGCGCAGGATCGCCGCGGCGAAGCCCGCGAGATCGCCGATCACGCCGCCGCCGAGCGCTAGCACCATGTCGCGCCGCTCGACCCGCTCGGACAGGAGCCACTCGACAGCATGCTCGAGCTGCGCCCAGCCCTTGGTCGATTCGCCGGCGGGCAGGGTCAACGCGGTGCTGTCGATCCCGGACTGCGCGAGCGCGGCGCGCAGCGGTTCGAGATGGCGCGCCGCGACATTGGCATCGGTGATGATCGCGATCCGCGGGCGCGCCAGCAGCGGCGCGATCTCTTCGCCCGCCCGCGCCATCAGGCCCGGGCCGATCCTCAGATCGTAGCCACGCCCTTCGATCGCGACCCGCACGGTGTCGATTCGCGTCATTTCGCGCCCTCCATGACATCCGCGCGCGCCCCGAGTGCGACGATGACCTTGCGCGCCATCGCATCTATGGACTGGTCGCGCTCGGAGTCGACGATGATGTCGGCCTTCGCATAGGCTGGCGTGCGCTCGCGGCACAATGTGGCGAGCGTCTCATAGGGGTTTCGGGTCTTCAGGAGCGGCCGCGTCGTGCGATGGCGCACCCGCGACCAGAGCAGGTCGAGATCCGCGCGCAGCCACACGGACACCCCATGAGCCGAGATCAGCTCCCGGTTGTGCGGCTGCAAGAATGCGCCGCCCCCTGTCGACAGGATCCCGACCGGCCCGCGCAGCAGCCGCGCGATCACCTCGCTCTCGCGGCGGCGAAAGAAGGCCTCACCGTCGCGCGCGAAGATTTCCGCCACGCTCATGCTCGCGGCGGCCACGATCTCGTCATCGGAATCGCGGAAGGGCACGCCCAGAACCCGCGCCAGCTGCGTGCCCACAGCCGTCTTGCCCGCGCCCATCATGCCCACCAGCACCACCGTCTTGCGCAGCCTTCCGCTCACCCGTCGAAACCCCCTATAAACGCAAACTTCGCCTTCCCTGCCATGATGTGATAGGCTACTTGACGCAGGCAGAACAGGGGGCAGGCACAAGGGCCGGAGCACTCGGTCCACCCCTAAATGAACGAGGCAGGGCGCATGTTGCGCGTTATCAAACTTATCTTCGTGCTCGGTATCATCGGGTTCGCCGCGCTGAGCGGATATGCCTATCTGGCCGATATCTCGCCCGACCTTCGCACGGTCAGCGAGACCATCGAGCTTGATGTCAACTGAGGGGTGCGGCGCGCGATGAGCGCGCGCTGGATCTCGGCATTCCTCGAGGCGCAGGCCGCCGAGCGGGGCGCTGCGACCAATACGCAGCTCGGCTACGGCCGCGATCTCGGTCTCTTCGCCGAGTGGCTTTTGGCGCGTGGGCGCTCGCTCGAAACGGCGAACCGGGACGATATCCAGGGCTGGCTGATCGAGGCCGAGGCGGCCGGGTTAGCGCGCGCGACACGGGCGCGTCGGCTCGCATCGGTGCGCCAGCTTTATCGCTTCGCGCATGAGGAGGGCTGGCGCGACGACGACCCGGCCCGCACCATCCCCGGCCCGGGCCGGGACCGCAGGCTGCCCGGCACGCTCGACGAGGCGCAGGTCACGCGGTTGCTCGATACGGCGGCGCGCAGCGGTCGGACCGAGGACGACCGCGCGCGCAACACGGCGCTGATGGAGCTGCTCTATGCGACCGGGCTGCGCGTGTCGGAACTCGTGGCGCTTCCCGCCGCGGCGGCGCGCGGCGATCCGCGCATGCTCATGGTGCGGGGCAAGGGCGGGCGCGAGCGGCTGGTGCCGCTGTCGCAGCCGGCACGCGCGGCGCTCGCGGCCTGGCTCGCCCGGCGCGATGCGGGTCCGGCGGCGCAGTCGCGCTTCCTGTTTCCCTCGCGCGGCAAGCTGGGGCATCTGACGCGGCATCGTTTCTTCGGCCTTGTCAAGGAGATCGCCCGCGACGCCGGGATCGATCCGGCGCGCGTCACGCCGCACACGCTGCGCCACGCCTTCGCGACGCATCTGCTGTCCGGTGGCGCCGATCTGCGCGCGATCCAGATGATGATGGGGCATGCGGATCTGAGCTCGACGGAAATCTACACGCATGTGCTCGAGGCGCGCAAACGCGCGCTCGTGCTCGAACACCACCCGTTGGCGCGCATGGAGCAAGGCGAGTCTTGATCCGGCCGCGTTTCGCCCGCATAGATTGCACATTTCGCATCCGAAAAGTGCTGCATGGATAGCGTCCTTCCGTTGCTCGACACCGCCTTCTGGATCACCGTGGCCGCGATCATCGGCCTGATCGCGCTATCGGCCTTCTTCTCGGGCAGCGAGACCGCGCTCACCGCCTCCTCACGCGGCAAGCTGCATGCGCGCGCCGACAAGGGCTCGCGCGGCGCGCAGGTGGCGCTGCGCATCACCGAGGACAACGAGCGGCTCATCGGCTCGGTGCTGCTGGGCAACAACCTCGTCAACATCCTTGCCGCCTCGCTGGCGACGGCGCTGTTCACGCGGCTGTTCGGCGAATCCGGGGTGGCGCTCGCGACGCTGGTAATGACGGTGCTGGTGCTCGTCTTCGCCGAGGTGCTGCCCAAGACCTACGCCATCACCAACCCGGAGACGGCCTCGTCGCTGGTGTCGCGGCCGATCCGGCTGGTGGTGATCGTGTTCTCGCCGGTGGTGAACGCGGTGCGCATGCTCGTGCGCGGGATGCTGTCGCTGTTCGGGGTGCAGACCGATCCGGCGCGCAACATCCTGAGCCTGCGCGAGGAAATCGCCGGAACGTTGGCGCTCGGGCACTCCGTCGGGATGGTCGAGAAGGAGGATCGCGACCGGCTTCTCGGCGCGCTCGACCTGTCGGACCGCACCGTCGAGGAGGTGATGCGCCATCGCAGCCAGATCGAGATGGTCGATGCCGACGCGCCGCCCGAGGAGATCGTGGTGCAGTGCCTCGATTCGTCCCATACCCGCCTGCCCGCCTACAAGGACGACCCCGAGAACGTCATCGGCGTGCTGCACACCCGCGACCTGATGCGCGAGGTGCACCGGCTGATCCTGGAGGAGGGCGAGGGCCGCTTCGACGTGGTCGCGCGGCTCGACGTGATGCGCGTGGCGCGGCCGGCCTATTTCGTGCCCGAAACCACCGCGCTCGACGAGCAGATGCGCCAGTTCCTGCACCGGCGCACGCATTTCGCGCTCGTGGTGGACGAATACGGCGCGCTGCACGGGCTGATCACGCTCGAGGACATTCTCGAGGAAATCGTCGGCGAGATCGAGGACGAGTTCGACACCCACGCCGAGCCGGGGCTCGAGCGCACCGGGACCGGCGACGTGATCGTGGACGGGGCGATGACGATCCGCGACTTCAACCGCGCGACGGACTGGTCGCTGCCCGACGATGTCGCCAACACCGTGGCCGGGCTCGTGATCCACGAGGCACAGACGATCCCCGCCGAAGGCCAGGTGTTTCATTTCCACGGCTTTCGCTTCGAAGTGGTGGGCCGAGAGGTGAACCGGATCACGAGCCTGCTGGTGCGCCCGGTCTGAGCCGAACGGCGCGCCGCGGCGACCTTGGCGCATGACGATGGACCGGCAACGCCGCGGCGGCCCCCTGCGCTTGCGCGCCGGCGGCTTTCTGCCTTCAATCACCGCGTGTATTGACAAATCGTCCGTTGACCGGGCCCCGCCCGCACCGTAATTTGCGCACCATAAGTCGGCCAGTCCGGCAGGGAGAAAGAGTTAAAGGGCCTGCGGGCCCTTTTTCCATTCCGGCCCCACAGCGCGCAGCTTCCCGCCGGAAGCCCGGCGCGTCCCGCCCGGCACGGCTTTGCGGCTGACAGGGCGCGGGCGGCGTGCTAGGCCATCCGCGTCTCGGACCAATTGACACAGGACACATGCCCATGCCCGATCTGACCAGAGCTCTCGCAGTCGCGCTCGCGGCCGGCCTCGCCTTCCCCGCGCTCGCGCAGGACGACAATGGTGACGAGCCCGAGGCCGGCGCGCTCGAGGCGCCCGGCGAGGACGATGACGGCGCAGACTATATCGACGAGGAGTTCGACGACTGGCAGCGCCGCTGTTTCCGCGCCTCGGATCAGCAGGATCCGTGCGAAATGTATCAGCTGATCGAGGATGAGGAGGGCTTCCCCGTCGCCGAGATCAGCCTCGTGCCGCTGCCGCCCGGCCAGCAGGTCGCCGCAGGCGCGACGATCGTCACCCCGCTGGAGACGCTCCTGCCCGAGCAGATCACGCTGAGCATCGATGGCGGGGAGTCGCAGCGTTACCCCTTCACCTGGTGCAGCGCGGCCGGCTGTGTCTCGCGGGTCGGCTTCACCGAGGAGGAGGTCGAGGCGCTCAAGGCCGGGGTCGAGGTCAACATGCGCATCGTCCCCGCCGCCGCGCCGGATCAGGACGTCGACCTGGCGATCTCGCTGATCGGGTTCACGGCGGCTTTCAACTCGCTCGAACCCGGCGAGGGCCCGCAGGAGATGCCCGCCGAGGAGATGCCCGAGCAGGAGGCCCCGGAACCGGAGGCCCCCGAGCAGGACGGGCTGGGCCTGCAGGACTGAGGCGGCCGGCCCGCGGCGGCGCCCCCCCGGGCGCCGCCCTTCAGACCCGGCGCAGCGCGAGGACCGCGTTGAACCCGCCGAATGCAAAGGCGTTCGACAGCGCGACGTCGACCGACGCGTCGCGCGCGGTGTTGGGCACGACATCGAGATCGCAGGCCGGGTCGGGCACCTCGTAGCCGACCGTCGGCGCCACCACCCCGTCGCGCAACGCCATGATGCAGGCCAGAAGCTCGACCGCGCCGGTGCCCCCGATGATGTGGCCATGCATCGACTTCGTCGACGAGACCATCAGGTGATCGGCATGATCGCCGAAGACCGTGCGCACCGCGGCGCATTCGGTCCGGTCATTGGCCGCCGTGCCGGTTCCGTGCGCGTTGATGTAGCCGACAGCGTCGGGGGTGATCGCGCCATCGCGCAGCGCGCCGCGCATCGCGCGCGCCGCGCCGTCGGCGGTGGGCATCACGATGTCGGCGCCGTCCGATGTCATCCCGAAACCGACCACCTCGGCGAGGATCGCCGCGCCGCGCGCGCGCGCATGCTCGTATTCCTCGAACACGAAGACCGCCGCGCCCTCGCCCTGAACCATACCGTTGCGATTGGCCGAGAACGGCCGGCAGGCATCGCGCGACATGACGCGCAGCCCCTCCCAGGCCTTCACCCCCCCGAAGCACAGCATCGACTCCGAGCCGCCGGTGACCATCACCTCGCTCATGCCCGCGCGCACCATCTGGAAGGCCTGCCCCATCGCATGGTTCGACGACGAGCATGCCGTGGCCACGGTGTAGCTCGGCCCGAGCAGGTTATACTGCATCGAGACATGGCTTGCGGCCGCATTATTCATCAGGCGGGGCACAACGAAGGGATGAACGCGGTTCTTTCCGGCCTCGTAGACTGTGCGGTAGTTGTCGTCCCAGGTCGTCACGCCGCCCGCCGCGGTGCCGAGCACGACGCCGGAGCGCTCGGCGAGCTCGCCGGAGAAACTCAGCCCCGCCTCCTGGATCGCCTGGCGGGCGGCATGCAGTGTGAACTGCGTGAAGCGGTCATAGAGCGTGAGCTGCTGCCGGTCGAAATGCGCTGACCCGTCCCAACCATGGACCTGTCCGCCGATCCGGATCGAGAGCCGTTCCACATCGCGAAAGTCGAGCTCGGTGATGCCACAACGGCCCTCCCGGAATGCCGCCAGCGTCCCCGGCACATCCCAGGCGAGCGCGTTGATCGTGCCCGATCCGGTTATGACGACACGCTTCATTCCTTCTGGTCGGCCACGAGCTGCTCAACGGCGGTCACGATAGCCGCAACCGATGAAATGTCGAAATCAGTCTCCGAAGGATCGTTCGCGTTGAACGGCACGGAAATGTCGAAAGTCTCCTCGATGGCGAAGATCGCCTCGACGAGGCCGAGACTGTCGATGCCGAGCTCCTCGAGCGACGCGTCCATGCGTACATCCGAAACGTCAAGCACCGCCTGCTCGGCAATGATCGCGATCACCTTTTCGCGCACGGCGTCCGACATACTTCACTCCCGACTCTCGACCCCGACTTAATCGTTATCGGCGCGCTTTGAAACAGCTTTGTGAAGCTCGGCCACCTGTTTGAGGAGGCGCGGAAGGCGCCGGATCGCGCGGTTGATCTCGAGCTGGCGCGACATCTCCACGGCGGGCGAGCCGAGCAGCACCCGCCCCGCCGGGGCGTTGGTGTAGACATTCGTGCCGCCACCGATGATGACGTCGTCGCCGACGAATATGTTGTCATTGATCGCGGATTTTCCGCCCACAACGACGCGGTCGCCGACCCGCGCCGACCCGGCCACGCCGGACTGGCCGCACAGCATGCAATCCTGTCCGATAACGACATTGTGCCCGATCTGGATCAGGTTGTCGATCTTGGTTCCCGATCCCACGACGGTGTCGCGCACGGTCCCGCGGTCGATGCAGGAATTGGCGCCGAGTTCGACATCGTCACCGATCGCGACGGCGCCGAGGCTGTGGATCCGGGTCCAGCCGGAGTCCTGGGTCGCGGCGCGCCGGCCAAGGGTTTCGCGCACCTCCTCGACGCCCGATTTGTCGGGGGTCACGAAGGAAAAGCCGTCAGCCCCCACGACCGAGCCGGAATGCCCGATGAAGCGCGCCCCGATGCGCACCCGCGGACCGATCCGCGCCCCTGCATGCAAAAGCAGCCCGTCGCCGATCTCGCTGCCTGCGGCGATGCTCGCATGCGCGCCGATCCGCGCGCCGGCACCGATGCGCACCCCCGACCCGATCACGACGAAGGGGCCGATCGCGGCGTCGCCGCCGATTTCCGCGTCGGACGCGATCACTGCGCTGGGGTGGATGCCCGGCGCGATGTCGGGGCCGGGATCGAGCATCCGCGTCACCCCGGCCATCGCGTAGCGCGGCCGCGCTACGAAGAGCGCCGCGGCGAGCCCGTGCGCGCGCCAGTCCGCCCCCTCCCACATCAGCGCCGCGCGCGCAGCCCCGCGCGCCAGCCCGTCCGCGTATTTGGGCTCCAGCGCGAGGGCGAGATCGTCGGCACCCGCCGCGGCCGGCTCGCGCGCGCCCGCGATGATCAGCGTTCCGTCGCCCTCCACTCGGGCGCCGAGCGCGGCGGCGATATCGCTCAGACGGTGCGGCATTCGGGCTCCAACGATCGGGTGCCCGATCCGCTTAGCTGCCAATGTCGAGCGATTCCACCCCCGCATCGCGCATCGCATCGTGAACCGCGGCATCGCGCCCATAAACGTCCTCGCGGAAATTCAGCGCACCGCGCTTGTCCGTGAAGGCCGTCCGGTAGACGAGATGCACCGGAACCGGATCGTCGAGAAAGACCCGCTTCTGCTGGCCGGAGTCCAGCACGCTGTGAAACCGCGCCTGCGGGTCGCTCTCCTGCGCCCCGAGCAGCTCATAGGCAAATTCGAACGGATCCTCGAGACGCACGCAGCCATTCGAATGCGCGCGCACCCGGGTGTTGAACAGCCCCTGGTCGGGCGTGTCATGCAGGTAGATCGCATAGGGGTTAGGGAACATGAACTTGACCCGGCCGAGCGCGTTGTTCGGCCCCGGCGGCTGGCGCAGGTTGAACGGGAAGGTTCGGGCGTTGTACTGCGCGAAGTTGACGCTGCCGCGATCGATGACGCGGCCGTTGCGATCGACGACCTCGAACTGCGGGTGTGCGTAGGGATTGGCCTGCAGCCCGGGCAGGTAGTCGCGCGCGATCATCGAGCGCGGCACGGTCCAGTCCGGGTTGATCTCGAGATAGGTCATGTCCTCCGAGAATTCGGGGGTCTGGCGGTTGCCCGCGCGCTCTCCGACGATGGAACTCGTCTCGAGGGGGATCTCGTCGTGATCGACGATGCGCGACGAGAAATCCGTCAGGTTGACCCAGATATGGCGCGCGCCGCGATCCGAACTGAGCCAACGCTCGCGCTCCATCGCGACGCGGACGGCGCGCAGGCGCTCCTCGGGCGCGACATTGATCGCCGCGAGCGTGTCCGCGCCCGCGATCCCGTCAGGGTCCAGCGCATGGCGGCGCTGGAAGCTCTGCACCGCCGCCTGAATCGCGCCGTCGTATTCGGCCGAGGCGCTGCGATCAAGGTAGCCCATCGCGATCAGCCGGTCGCGCAGCGCGACCACGGCGTCGCCGCTGTCGCCGGGGGAAAGTCGCGACGCGGAGACCTGCGGCCCCCAGCCGCCGCCCGCGATCTGTGCCTCGAGCTGGCGGGAGGCGCGAAACAGCCGCGCGTATTCGGGATGCGACGGCGTCAGATCACGCAGGACCGCCCCGGGCGGCCCCTCCTCGAACGTGTCGAGCACATCGCGCGCATCGGGGCGCTCGACGTCGCGGCGGATGTTCGAACTGACCGAGCGCGGCTCGACCACCCCGCTGGAGATATCGCGCGCATAGTCCACGAGCGCGCGGCTCAGCTGCCCCTCGACCATGCCGCGCGCCTGTTCGCTCCCGACATCCCGCAGCGCCGCGCGCAGAGTGTCCGCGTCATAGCGCGCGGTGGGCAAGCCATGCGCCTGCGCGCCGTCGAGGGCCGTGAGCAGCGCCTCGCGCCGATCGGCGCCGTCCTCTCCGGTCCAGAGCGGCGCATAGTCCCGGTCGCGGTAGAAGTCGGCGAGGACGCTGTCGTCAGACGCCTTCTCGGCGAGGGCGAGCCTGTAGGCCATGCTCTCCTGCGCCGCGGCCGGCACGGCGACGAGCAACGCGGCCCCCGCCAGCGCGGCGCGCATCGATCGGCGCCCGAATGCTCTCGGTATCATCTGCTTCATGGCAATCCCCCATCTCAAATCCGCCTCCGGCGGTGACATCGCATGGCCCGGCAGCTCGAACCCGACGCGCTCGCAAGAGAGCCTTTATGCCACGTCAGCGCAGACCTGCATAAGGCTTTCAGCAAGATTTCGCCGATATTGGTGCAGGAACGGCCCCCGGCGAAGCTCCAGCTTGCTTTTTTCGACGTCAATGTGGCACTAAAGTCACGTTCGTCCCCGATGGGCAGGTGAACGAGGCGAAATATCGTCCGCAAGACCGCAAGAATGCGGCACGTGGCGGCAGAAAAGGGACAGAGACAATCTGATGACCGGCTCCACATCGACGCTCCTTTCGCGGCGGGGCTTGCTCGGCGCATTCGCGGCCACGGCCGTTGCCGCCGCTCCTAGCTACGCCAATGCCTTCAGCTTCCTGCGCAGCCGCTCGGCAGATGCCCGCCGGCTGCAGATGTATTCCGAGCGCACCGGGGAAAGCATCGACACTATCTACTGGGTGCAGGGTGAATATATCCCCGAGGCGCTGCAGGAGATCACCTACTTCATGCGCGACTGGCGTGACGATGCCGTCAAGGCGATCGATCCGCGCGCGGTCGATTTCCTCGCCGCGGTGCACAATCTCGTCGAGGTTGATGAGCCCTACATGCTGCTCTCGGGCTTTCGCTCGCAGCGCACCAATCGGCTGCTCGCCAGCCGGTCCGGCAATGTCGCGCAGAATTCGCTGCACCTGACGGGCGAGGCGGCGGATATCCGCCTGCAGTCGCGCAGCGTGAACCAGATCGCGCGCGCCGCCCAAGCGTGCAATGTCGGCGGTGTCGGGCGCTACTCGCGCTCCAATTTCGTGCATCTCGATTGCGGCAATGTCCGCAGCTGGGGAAGCTGAGCGACACGACACCGAGAGCTGCCCACTGCTCGGCCGCGCGCCGCTTGCGACCCTGCGCGCGCGGGCTTACACTGCGTCAAGAGATTCAGGTCCTTAGTATGGGACCCGCCCGGACGCGAAGCGAGCAGGGCCCGCCATGGAGCACGACATCCCGCCCGAACCAGCCGGCCCGTCGCGGTTGAGCTTCGGAGAAAAATTCCGTCTCCAGACCTGGCTGCTGGGCATCATCGCCTTTGCGATCGTGCTGTTCCTGCTCGTGCAGGCGAAGTTCCTGCTGATTTCGCTCGCCATCGCGATTATCCTGTTCAGCCTGACCGCCGACGCCATCAATTCCATCGCGCGGCTGCGGATGGGCAGTGTGCGCGTGACGAACTGGGTGGCGAGCGTGCTCGCCGTCCTGATCATCGCGTCCGCGCTCTTGATGCTTTCAGGCATCGTCGTCGCGCAGGTCAACGCGGTGCTCAGCACGGCGCTGACCTACACCGAGCAGGCCCAGCAAGCCGTCGCGGCGATGTTTGCCTGGATGGGCGAGGACGTCGAGGAGGCCGTGCTCGCCTCGATGCAGACGATCGAGTTCTCGGGCTATCTGCGCACCGCGGCCGGACAGGCGGGCAACCTGCTCTCGGCGACGGTGCTGGTGATTCTGTTCGTGGGTTTCCTGTTCGCCGAACGCGTTTGGTTCTCGACCAAGCTCGTCAACCTGCTCGGCGACGAGGTCCAGGCCGAGCGGGTCGGCCGGATCATCGCCTCGATCATCCGGCGCGTGAACCACTACCTGCTCGTCAAGACCGCCGTGAGCGCGGTGACCGGGACGCTGGTCTATATCGTGATGAGTTCGTTCGGGCTCGAATTCGCCGCGGCGATGGGGATCCTGACCTTCGTGCTCAACTACCTGCCCAATGTCGGCTCGATCGTCGCGACGCTCGCGGTGTCGCTGGTGGCCTACATTCAGGTCGAGGACCCCTCCGTCGCGGTGCTGATCTTCGTGATGACGGGGATGATCCAGTTCATGCTCGGCAATGTCATCGACCCGATGCTGATGGGCAAGGCGCTGCGGTTGTCCTCGTTCGGGATCATCATCTCGCTGGCGTTCTGGGGCGCGATCTGGGGTGTGCCGGGGATGTTCCTCGCGGTGCCGATCATGGTCGCGGTGATGATCATATGCTCGCATATCCCGCAGCTGCGCCCGGTGGCGATCCTGCTGTCGCGCGAGGGGCTGCCCGAGTCGGAAATGCCCCCCACCACTCACCCGCGCCGCAGCGACGCCGAGGTCGATCGCCAGTCCGCCGCCTGAGCCGGGCCTTCAGTCAGCGAGATGCAGCGTCACGCGCCGGTTCTGGCGTCCCTTCTTCTCGACTTTGCCCAGCCGCAGCGCACCGATCTCGCCGGTGCGCGCGACATGGGTGCCGCCACAGGGCTGCAGATCGACCTGATCCGCCCCCTCCCCGATCCGGATGAGCCGCACCTGCCCCTGCCCGCTCGGCGGCGCGACCGACATGGTCTTGACCATTTGCGGCTGCGCGGCGAGCTCCTCGTCGGTGATCCAGTCCTCGCTCACGGGCAGATCGCGCGCCACCAGCGCGGCGAGTGCTGCCTCGAGCGCGGCCTTGTCCTCGGGCGCCTCGGGCATGTCGAAATCGAGCCGCCCCTTGCCGGCGCCGATCTGCCCGCCCGTCACCGGCAGCGGCAGCACCACCGACAGCAGATGCAGCGCGGTGTGCACGCGCATATGCGCGTGGCGCCGCGCCCAGTCGAGCCGCTGCACGACCGCCGCGCCCTCGGGTGGCAATGCCGCGCCCTGGGCGGGGACGAGCACGACGCTGTCATCCGGCCCCTTCACGGCATCAACGATCTCGATGGCGCCGCCCGCCCATTCGAGCTGCCCCGAATCACCGGGCTGGCCGCCGCCGGCGGGGTAGAACAGGCTCGCCGCGCAAATCACGCCGGCTTCGGTGTGCGCCGCGACGGTGGTTTCGGCGCTGCGCGCATACGGGTCATCGCGATAGAGTGCTCGGGTCAAGTGTCTCCCTCCGCTGATCCATCACCACCGAAATCGGCGGCGAAATCCTCCATGTCCCCGCGCGAAGGGCGCCCGCGCGGGGCCTCGTCGCCGCTCGCCGGGGCTTCCGGACGCGGCTCGGACGGGCGTCGCGGCGCATTGGCCCCGGGCAGCAGCTCCGGGTTGCGCAACCACAGGTCGCGCTGCGCGAAGGGGATCTCGATGCCCTCCTCGGCGAAGCGCTTGGCGATCGCGTGATTCACGTCGGAATGCACGTCAAGCACGAAGGTGATGTCGCGCAGCACGATGCGGATCTCGAATTCGAGCCCGTCATCGCCGAAGCCGCGAAAATGCACGGCGGGCGCCGGATTGATCACGGCGAGAGGCTGATCCTCGGCGACCTCGTAGAGGATCCGCGCGACCTTGTGCGTGTCGCTGCTAAAGGCGACGCGAACCTTGACGGTCAGCCGCCCGGTCAGGTTGAGCCGCGTCCAGTTCGTCACCGCCCCGGAGATGAGGTCCGCATTGGGCACGATCACGTCGGTGCGATCGAAGGTCTCGATCACGGTGGAGCGCACCGAAATCGTGCGCACGATGCCCATCGTGCCGCCGACCTCGATCCAGTCGCCCTCCGATACCGGCCGCTCGATCAGCAGGATGACGCCGGAGACGAAGTTCGACACGATGTTCTGCAGCCCGAAGCCGATCCCCACCGAAAGCGCCCCAGCCACGATCGCGAGCGTGGACAGGTCGATCCCCGCGCTGGTGATGGCGATGAGCGCGGCGAGGAAGATCCCGATATAGCCGGTGCCCGCGACGATCGCGGTCTGGCCGCCGCGGTCGATTTCGGTCTTGGGCAGGATCGAGCTGCGCAGCGTGCCCTGAAGCAGGCGCGTGAGCACATAGATCGCGCCGAATACGACAGCGAAGGTGACCAGATCGCTCGGCGATATGCGCGCGTCGCCGAGTTCGAACCCCTCGCGAAAGCGGGTCCAGAGCTCGCGCAGCGCCGACTCCGGCACCCCCCAGATCACCGCCGCGAGCGGCAGCGCCAGCACCGTGAGCACGAAGCCGATCAGCACCGGCACCAGCGCCTCTTCGCCGGTGTCATAGCCCATGACGAGCGCGTAGAGATCGCTCGTGATCATCTGCACCACAAGCAGAAGCCCGATCAGCGCCAGCGACATCAGCGCCGGCCAGATCACCGCATTCGCCGCCGCCACGTAGCCCACCGCCGCAAGCAGGATCGCCCCGGCCCCGAACGCCATGATCAGCCGCCCGCCGATGCGCACGAGCCGGTCGAAATAGCTCGGCCCGGCCTCCTCGTCGGCGTATTCGGGCGCGTGCCGGCCGATCACCTGACCCATGCGCAGCACGATGATGCCCGCCATCGCGATGATCGGGAACTGCAGCACGCTGTTGGCAGCGGCGGAGAGCGCGGCGGGGCCGAACACGCCGATGCGCAGGATCTCGAGGGCGAGTGCCAGACCGAGAAGCGAGCTGTGAAGCCGGCCTTCGCGCAGCCGCTCGTCGGAGAGTTCCAGCACCGCCGCGCCGCGTTCGGTACGCGCAAAGACCCGCTGGCCGAGCCAGTACGCCGCGAAATACGCGAACCCCGCCTGCGGCAGCGCGCCCACCGCCGCGGTGCCGCGCACGCCGAGCATCCCGCTCGCGTTGAGCCCCTGAACGAGCGCGATGATGCCCAGCACCGGCAGGATCACATTGCCCGTCGAGATCAAGAGCCAGGCCGCCTGGCGCGAGCGCCGCGCCTTGAGCCGTTCATTCGTCCAGATGGCGAGCTGCGCCGCCCAGAAGCGCCCGCGCAACAGCAGCGACGACGCGATCAGCGCGTAGACCGCGATCAGCGGCAGGTTGTCGTTCAGCCGCGCGCGACGGTCGCTGGTCTGCCAGTTGACCCGGACCTCGCGCCACAGCGTGCTCACCGCGTCGCCCGCGGCGCGTACGCCGTCGTCCCAGTTGGCCGGGTTCACCGGCGACGGCCAGAGCTGCATCAGCGCGTCGGCCTGGCGTTCGCGGCGCTGATTGTCGATCTCGCGGATCAGCCCGTCGGCGCGGCGGAACGCCTCCTCGGCCTGAACCGACGGCGCGCGCAGCCGTGCAAGCTGCTCCTCCAGCTCGGCGCGCCGTTCGGAGATATCTTCGGCCTCGGGCCGGTCATCCTCCGGCGGCGGCCCCAGCGCTTCGAGCTGGTTGCGCACCGTCTGGATGCGGGCGCGATTGGCGTCCTGTTCCTGAAGGAAGCGCCCGCGCTTCTCGGCCACCCGCGCGCGCAGCTCCTCGAGCGCGTGATCCGCCGCAGTCCCGGATTCGAGCGCGGCCTCGGTGCGCCGCGCAAGCGCCTCCCAGCCGGCATAATCGACCGGCTCGGCCTGCCGCGGCACCGCGGGCTGCGCCGCGGCCGGCTCCGGCGCCGCCGCGCCCAGACTCACCATCATGGCGACCAGGAGCCCCGCGACGAGGCCGCGCATCGTCATCTCAGTCCTCGAACACCGCGGGCAGCGCGCGCGCCGGCCCATCCAGCCAGCCCGGCACGGGCAGGCCCTTCTCGCGCAGGAACTCCGGGTTGTAGAGCTTGGACTGGTAGCGCTGGCCGTAGTCGCACAGGATCGTCACGATGGTGTGCCCGGGCCCCATCTCGCGCGCCATGCGGATCGCGCCGGCGATGTTGATCCCCGTCGAGCCGCCCATGCACAGCCCCTCATCGGCCAGCAGGTCGAACACGATCGGCAACGCCTCGCTGTCGGGGATGCGCCAGGCGAAATCCGGGGTGAACCCCTCGAGATTGGCGGTCACGCGCCCCTGCCCGATGCCCTCGGAGATCGAGCTGCCCTCGGCCTTGAGCTCGCCGGTGGTGTAGTAGCTGTAAAGCGCCGCGCCCTCGGGATCGGCAAGGCCGATCTTCACGCCGTGCGGCTGCAGCGCCTCGGCCACCCCCGCGATCGTGCCGCCCGAGCCCACCGCGCAGCAAAAGCCGTCCACGCGCCTGCCGGTCTGCTCGCGGATCTCCGGTCCCGTCGTCTCGAGATGCGCGCGCCGGTTGGCGACATTGTCGAACTGATTGGCCCAGACGGCGCCATGCGGCTCGGTGGCCGCGAGCGCCTCTGCGAGGCGGCCCGAGTAGCGCACATAGTTGTTGGGGTTGCGATAGGGCGCGGCTGGCACCTCGACGAGCTCCGCTCCCGCGAGGCGCAGCATGTCCTTCTTCTCCTGGCTCTGGGTCTCGGGGATCACGATGACGGTCTTGAACCCCATCGCCGCGCCGACAAGCGCAAGGCCGATGCCGGTATTGCCCGCGGTGCCCTCCACGATGGTGCCGCCCGGCTCCAGAACCCCACGCTCCATCGCGTCGCGGATGATGTAGAGCGCGGCGCGGTCCTTCACGGACTGGCCGGGGTTGAGAAACTCCGCCTTGCCATAGATCTCGCAGCCGGTCGCCGCGCTCGCGGCATTCAGCCGGATC
This sequence comes from Paracoccaceae bacterium, assembly GCA_003550665.1. Taxonomy (GTDB): domain Bacteria; phylum Pseudomonadota; class Alphaproteobacteria; order Rhodobacterales; family Rhodobacteraceae; genus Alkalilacustris. Next base: position 15,439 of record PUKW01000085.1, read on the forward strand.
AGCGGCGTGTTCCCGACCGCGTCGGGCAGGTCCTTGCAGATGCGCATGCGAAGCCCTCTCCTTTGCGCCCCTGATAGGCGCGCCACCGCGCGAACTCAAGCGTCGCGCAATGCCGAGCGCTGGCGCGCGAGCCAGAGCGCCGACAGGATCAGCGGGCCGTTGCGCGCCTCCCCGCTCGCCAGAAGATCCATCAGCTGCGCGAAGGGGATCACATGCGCGCGGATATCCTCCGTCTCCGCCGCAACGCCGCCAAGGCCCGCGGCGGAGTCCGGCAGATCCGCGAGCGCGACAAAGGAGTAGAGAAATTCCGTCACCGCGCCTGGGCTCGGGTAATAGTCCCCGATCGGAACGAGCCGGCGCAGCGCCAGCCCCGCCTCCTCTGCCGCCTCGCGCCGCGCGGCGGTCTCGGGGCCCTCGCCTCCATCGACGCGCCCGGCGATGGGCTCGAGCGACCAGGGATTGGAATCGCCGCGCGACCAGGGGCCGGGGCGGAACTGCTCGATCACCATGACGCGATCGCGGCGCGGGTCATAGGGCAGCACCGTCACCGCGTCGGTGGCGATGAAGCTCGCGCGGGTGACGGTCCGGCTCATCGCGCCATCGAAGCGGCGAAAGCGCAGATCCGCCTCCTCGACGGAAAAGTAATTGGCATAGGGCTCGCGCAGGGCGTCGCATTCCACATCGCCCGGCGCGGGCGCGCGGCGCAGGGTGGCCGGCGCCGGCGCACGCGCGCGCAGCTTCGAGCCGACTCGGCTTAGGATCGCGACATACCGGTCCGCGACATCGTGCGCCGCGCGCTGCCCGAAATGCGCCATCATCTCGCGCGCGGCATGCACCGAGACCTCCCCCCAGTCCGCCGCCCAATCGCTCCCCGACCAGGGCGCGCCCGGCTCGGTGCCGTCCGCTGGCGGGAAATAGACCAGCGCGCGCACCGTGCCCTCGGCGGTCTCGACATCGCGCGCGCAGGTCTCGTAGCCGAAACCGCCCTCGTAATAGTCGATCCGCGCATGCGCGGTCGCGTCGACGCTGATCACCGCCCCCTCGAGCCGCGCGCCCGGCTCCGCGCGCACCAGCGGATAGTCGTCATCGGCCGCCCAGTAGGCCGCGTGGTCGTGCAGCACGGCGGGGCGCATTTCGGGCCGCGTGCCCGCAACCTCGGCGAGCAGCGGCGCGTGCAGCAGCGTGCCGTAAAGGAAAAGCTCGGGCATGTCAGCGCGGCGTCGGGGGCATGGCTCAGCTCGGACGGCTCAGGGTGACCTGAGTGACGTCACAGTTACCGGTATGGAACGCCGCCGCGCAAGAGGTCAGGTAGAAATCCCACATCCGGCGAAAGCGGTCATCGAAGCCGAGCGCGGCGATCTCGTCCCAGCGCTCGTTGAAGCTGAGATGCCAGCGCCGCAGGGTCTGGCTGTAGCTTTCGCCGAACTCCGCCGAGCCCTGCCAGGCCAGCCCCGCCCGCGCGGCCTCGCGCGCCAGATCCGCCGGGCTGGGCAGCATGCCGCCGGGGAAGATGTATTTCTGGATGAAATCGATGCCGCGGCGATAGACGGCGCGGCGCTCCTCGGCGATGGTGATGATCTGCAGCGCCGCCGATCGCCCCGGCTTGAGCCGCGCGCGCAGGGTCTCGAAGAAGGTCGGCCAATAGGCCTCGCCGACGGCCTCGAACATCTCGATCGAGGCGATGGCATCGTATTCGCCCGACGTGTCGCGGTAATCCTCGAGCCGAAGATCGACCCGGTCCGCCACCCCGGCCGCGCGCATGCGTTCGGTGGCGTAGGCGTGCTGCGCGCGGCTGATGGTGATCGCGGTCACCCGCAGGCCGCGCTCGCGGGCGGCATATTCGGCAAAGCCGCCCCAGCCGCAGCCGATCTCGAGGACGTGATCGCCCGGCTTTACCCCGAGGCGGTCGATGAGCGCGGCGTATTTCGCCGTCTGGGCGCGCTCGAGCGGCTCCTGCCCGGAGCGAAACAGCGCCGAGGAGTAGGTCATCGTCTCGTCGAGCCACAGCCGGTAGAAATCATTGCCGAGGTCATAGTGATGCGCGATGTTGCGCTGCGCCTGCCGC
>PUKW01000092.1 GCA_003550665.1 Paracoccaceae bacterium
CGGTTGCTTTGGGCCGGCTGCGCCGTTGCACCTCGACCAGTAAATCCGAGTTTGCAAAGGTCACTATCTGCGCATCGCTGTCGCTGGCGCAACGTGCAGCGAAAGCACGGGTGCAGCCCTTCTTGACGTGCGTTCCGCCCTGGCACAACATGGCGGCGACATACAGGAGGGCGGGCTCCCGACCTTCGCTGCGCTGGTCACGAACGGCAGCAACGCGCAGAAAGCGCTCATTGCAGACGCCGACTCACCGGTTGCGGCGCAAGGGCACGGCCGGCCTGGAGCTGCCGTTGATCGGGCCCCGATGCTGCGGCGCGGCTTATCGAAACCCGCGGTGTGGGTCACGCCCGTGCCGTTGGCGCGTGCCCACCGAGAGCTTCCACCCCGGCGCTTGGGAACTGAGCGCGCTGGGTGAGGAAGCCAGACCCAAGGTGCTCGCGCCATTCTCGCAACTCGCTGGGCGCCGGAAAGCTTCGGCCACCTGTCCGGATCAGCCTGAAATCATGCGAAGCAGCCATGCTGCGCCGCTCATACAGAAAGCCGCGCGGGCTGCCGCGAGAGCCCGTGACCTGTCGAAGGTTAGTGTTGCGAGCCGGCGTCGTCGCTCGATTGACCGATCAGATGCCTCATTGAGGATATCCGAACGCCGCCACGGCACGCCAGATATCGGCATTGAGCGCCTCGATGCGGGCGATGGCGGCGTCGATGCTGGCGCGCTCGCGCGCATCGGCGGCCTCGGCCTTGCCCATGCGAATCTCGTCCTTGCGATCCGAGATGCGCATCAGGATGGTGCGCAGCTCGCCACCGGCGGGATCGAAGCTGTAGATGCAGTGATTGTACTTGTTGCGAAGCGGCGCCTCGCGCTGGAACCGGGCGGTGAGCGCGAGGATCGCGGCGCGGCGATCGGCGGCGACATCGGGCATCTTGGCGAGCCGCTCCACGAGATCGAGCCGCGCGCGCGTGGTGTTGAGGGTCAGGAAGATCACCACCGCGATGTCCTTGTCGACCCGCGCGAGCCCGGCGATGAGATGAATGAGCAGGCTTTCGGTATTGGTCCAGACATAGTTGAGCCGCCCGACCCGCAGAAGCAGCGCGTCGAGCGCGTCATGGCCCGGGGCCTCGCCGGCGGGCACGCTCATCGCGGTGCCGCGAGCCGGTAGCGCGCCGCCGCTTCGGTGCGGTTGCGCGCGCCGAGCTTGGTCACGGCATGATGCAGATGCAGCTTGACGGTATGCTGCGACAGGCCGAGCGCGGCGGCGATCTGCTTGTTCTGCAGCCCGTCCGCCACCAGCGCCAGCACTTCGAGCTCGCGCCGCGTGAGGCGTTCGAGCGCCGCGGTATCGACCGCGCCATCGGGGCGCGGCGCCGGGGCATCGGCCTCGGGAATGCTGTGAAACTCGGCCGGAAGATAGGTCCCGCCGAGCCGCATCAGCCGCAGGATCGCGAGCCAGCAATCGACATTGATGTTCATCGGCAGCAGGCTGCGCACGAGCCCCGGATAGCCGCCATCGCGCAGGAAGCGCGCGGCGCGCCCCGGATCGCGATAGGCCAGCGCGAGCGTGGCGCTGCCGTCGCGGCTGAGCGCGACGACGCGCCGCGCATCGAGCAGCGCGTCGAAGACCTCGTCGACAACGACGAGGCTCGTGCTCTCGGGGATGCCGGCGCGCTCGGCCTCGGCGGGGTCGGCGAAACGCAGGATCTCGGCCTGGAGCGCATCGGCGCGCACGAGCCCGAGCGTGCGGTCGGAGAATCGCAGCGCGCTGCCGACGAAGACGATCGTCTCGGCGGCCGGCATGGCCGCTGTCTTCGCCGGATCCTGCTGCGCCCCCGTGCCCGGTCCGACCGACATGACATGCCTCCAGTTCCGCGCCCGCCGGGGCGGCCAGCCGCGCGCCGGACGCGCAATGATTCTGCGAATGCAAAATCATACCATGTTCGAGGGAGCGGATGCGTAAAATCTGATCCTTTGGCGAAGACCGCGACCGGCTGATGCTGCCGTCGCGGGCGAGCCCGCGGCGCCATTCGGCCTAGCCCGTGCGACGGCGGGTCTAACCCCGGCGCGGCGCCGTCGCACGCGCCGCGTGTGCGCCCGGGCGAGCCCCCGGCATAATATTGATTTGATGTGCTTTTTATGGCCGCACGATTGTCCGAATGGCTATCTGGCAGCATCCGGCGGGCGGGCGCAGAATTCGCGTGTCGCCCATTGCGGGGCGGCGGAGCAGCCGGCGCCGAGCCGGCGCCCCCGACCACGAAAGGAGCCGCATCACCCGTGCAACCGGGCCCGGCGCGCACGCGCCTCGTAACCGCAATGCATCCCCGAGTGCCACTTGAGATGGACCGGTGGCGGCGGGATGCGCCAGTCAACGGAGACGACCGATGTCGAAGAAGTACATGTTCTGGCCGTGGGGCCAGACCCAGTATCAGGATCAGGAGCAGGCCCAGGATCAGAACCAGGGTCAGGGTCAGGATCAGGAACAGAACCAGTATCAGACCAACAGCTCGGAGAACACGAACGCCAACGATAACGACAATACCAACGCCAACGCCTCGGAGAACACCAACACCAACACCAACAGCTCGAACACCGACAGCAGCGCCGAAAGCGCCGCCAAGGGCACGGCGAATGCCCGCGCGGACGGGCGCTCGAAGAGCGAGTCCGAGGCCCATGCCAGCAACCACGCCGCCAACCATGCCGAGAACAACGCTGTCAACGACACCTATGTGAACACGGTCGTGAACACCACGGTGGACATCGACGGCTCGCTGCCCTCGATGGATAACGACTTCGCCGATTTCGATCTCTACAAGAGCACGGTGGGCGATGTCGTCATGGCCCGCAACGGCGATGCGAGCTGGCACTACAACCCCGGCAACGACCTGATGATGGACAACATCCTCAATGGCGGCATCCGGGGCGCGGGCAACCACTCCGCCAATGTCATCGGCCAGTCCAACAATCTCGAGGACAACGACACGCTCAAGAACCCGTCCGTGTCGAATGACGGCACCTTCGGGCAGAACGGCAATGCCCGGGCCGGTGACGCGACGGCGGCCGAAGGCATCGCGGCGGGCAGCACGGCAGGCGCCGGCGGCGGCTCGGCCTATGGCGATGGCGGCCATGGCGGCTCGGCATACGGCTATGGCGGCATGGCCTCGACGGGCAACTCGCAGCGCATCGACAGCGAGACCGAGGCGGACGGTGCCAAGGGCGGCGGCGGCGGTGACGCTCATGCCGGCGGCATCGGGCTCGGTGCCGGTGTCGGCGTCGGCTTCGGCGGCAACAGCGACGCAGGCGATGGCGGTTCGGCCGATGGCGGCCCGGCGATCGGCGCCGGCATCGGGCTCGGGCTCGTCGGCATCGGCCTCGGCGCGGGCGAAGCCGGCGATGGCGGCGACGGCTCCGGCGGTGATGCGAGCAATCGCGACTCCGATGGCATCGGCATGGGGCTCGGCGCCGGCAAGGGCGTCGGCAAGGCGGATGCGGGCGATGGCGGCTGGGGCGGCGACGCCTTCGCCGACAGCGTGCTCGATGCGTACTCCCATGGCGGGCGGGCGCTGGCCGGGGACGGCATCGCCACCGGCGGGCGCGGCGGCAATGGCGGCGAGGCCGATGCCTCGGCCTATGCCAAGGCGGGCCATGCCGGCACCTGGGGCTCGAACAATGGCGGCAACGGCTATGTCGATGGCAGCTCCTACGCCAACAGCGAGGCCGTGATCGCCACATCCGCGTTCAACCAGAACATCGTGATGGGCGCGAACGTGCTGGGCAACTCGGTCGACATGACCGTGGTGGGTGGCAACCTGACCTCCTCGGTCGCCTTCGACGGCGACACGCTCGGCTGAACCGACGCCCCGCCGCTTCGGCGGCCGGGCACATCCGCGCATTGATCGCCCAGCTGGCGGCGGCGCTCGATCGCCGCCGCCCGGGGCACGGCTTCGAGGATCGGTGCCGAAAATGGATCTGATCACCCGCGAAATCTCCCGCTTCATCGGCGCGCTCAACCTCCTGCTCGAGGGCGGCCGGCAGCGCTTCGACCACGACGCTGTGCGCGTGAGCCCGCTCGAGGCGGAGCCGGACGGCCCCGGCACCACCCCGCTGGCGCTGCGTCATCCCTACAGCCCGGCCGAGCACTCCCCGGCGCTGTCGCTC
>PUKW01000364.1 GCA_003550665.1 Paracoccaceae bacterium
CGTTCGAAGTTCTATCGGATGTGGCTTGCCCATCTGTGACCCCAATATCTGCCTCAAGGGAAGGGAACCACATCATGGCCGATCTGGGAATCCTGAATCCGAAAGGAAGCGACAAGCTCTATGCCCGCCTGTGCTGCAGGAAAAAGCGCAGCATTTCGCGCGACGCATCCGGACCCGCCGGGTCGGTGTAGCTGCCGGCCGCCCGCCCGCCGGACCAGGCATGGCCCGCGCCGTCGACCTCCCAGTGTTCGGCGATGCTTCGACCGCTGGGGTCGTCGTGGCGGGTCTGGCGATAGCGGCGTCCGCCATTTGAGATCCCGCAAACCCGCACCTCCTTGAGATCCCCCCGCGCCTGCAGCGCATGCGCGACGACGGCCTTTCCGTTGCCGGGATGCACCGTGCTGTCAGCAAGCCCGTGGAACACGATGGCCGGGACGGACCCCGACCGCGCCGTGCCGGTCGCGCCGTTGCGCATCGCGGCAAAGGCCGACGACACGTCCCGCGCCCCGCCCACGGGCAGGCCGGAATGAACCCCCATCGCCGCGAAGATCCCGGGATACGCCGTGCCCATGATCGCCGCCGCCGCACCCCCCGCCGACAGCCCGGCGACATAGACCCGAGCCGGATCCGCGGGGTAATCGCGCAGGATGTCGCCGACGATGCCCGCGATCAGGGCGGGCTCACCCCGGCCCTGTTCCTGGTCTTCCGGCCGGAACCAGTTCCAGCATTTCTGGGCGTTCGCCCCCTGGGGCTGAGCGGGCCACGCGATCAGGCACCCGAACGCCTCGGCCAGGGCGTTCATGCCGGTGCCGGCCGCGAAATCCTCGGGCGACTGGGTGCAGCCGTGCAGCATCACGATCAGCGGCATCGCCCCCGCGGGAGCGTTGCCGGGAACATAGAGCCGGTACTGCCGGCCGGCCGCGCCGCCATGCGTCAGCGACAGGAATTGCGCGCCTTGCGGCAGATCGACCGGCGCGGGTGTTAGCGCGCCGCGCCCTGGCATGCCGCCCGCGGCGATGCCGCGCAGCGTTTCGCCGAGCCCCCGACCGACCTTGCGCACCGAGGGTGCCGCGGTGCGCGGGGCGGGGTCGGTGGGTGTGGCGGTGGTGTCATCGGTGAGGCGGGTGACCGCCCCTTCTATCCCGTGCCCATCCGTGGGTCGGTCGCAAGCTGCGGGCCGCGATTGCAGGAGTGCGCGGATCAGCTCCGTCGCCTCGTGCGGTTTTCCCGATCGTGTCAGTTCGGTGGCCCGGGCCATGCCGCGGGCGAAGGGCGTGTTCATGCAGGTCTCTCCGGGTTGCAGGATCAGGTGATGCGGTCCGCCAGCGCGGCCTTGACCGCGTCGGGGGCCTGCAATGTGCCCAGGACGGACAGGGCGGAAATGGTGTCGCGCGCAAGCGCGGCGGTGACATCGGGTGCGATGACGACCAGCCCCAGAACGCGGATGTCCAGCATCTGGCCCGCCGCCTGCGCCGTGGTCAGTTCGTCGCGCGTGATCTGCCGAAGGCCAAGATCGACGCTCTTGCGAATGACGATCTCGCGCACCGTCTCGGCGTGACGCTCGATCTGGTTGCGGATGGCGGTGCGGATGAAGTCGCTGCGGTTGGAGTAGAATCCCTCCCGCACCAGGAGTTCTATCTGGCCCAGATCGACGAAGCCGAGATTGATGGTGATCTTCTCGGAGTCGGGCGCGCGGGCGCCTTGGGCGCTTGCCGGTGTCCTTGCCATCGTTGTCATCCATATACCATCTACAAGGATGTTATATGGATGCCACATGGCTGTGTGCAAGCCTATTGTTGCCGTCCGCCGCCGCAGGTGTCACGACACCGCAATCTAACCCGAAGCGGCCCCGGTCATCCGGCGGGGCGGGTCATGCCTGCGGCGCGACAATGCGTGATCTCACCCAGATTGTCGCGCTATACATGGCGGCGCGCGGATCGTGGTCGCGGTGTGCCCGCCGGCTGACCGTCCTGAGCGCAGGTCCCGCGAAGCACCCGACGCTCATATTTCCGGGGAACCGATCGCGCCCTCGGACGTTTCCTCTGCTCGATGCCTCCATGCGAGGTGTGCTGGACGACAAATCCGTTCGCACGGTGCGGGCCCGCGCACTGGGCGTGGATCACCGAGCCGCGTCGATCGAGGCGCCGGGAGCCGGCGGTTGGGGCCGATGCGCGGGGCAAAGCCGCTGAGCATCACACGCGCACAGCGCTCCGCGATCCGTCGGCATGCTGCCGGCATCGCCGGGCGCGAACCATTGCCGCGGACCGGGACTCGGCCATCGCGGTGCCCAAACCACAGGAGACGAGACAATGCTCAATTTTCTACTTGCGATCGTGATCTTCGGGCTGATGCTCGCGGTGGCGGTTCGTGGATTCATCCAGTCCGAAAGGGCAGTGAAGAACCCTGAGACCGCGCCACGGCCCGGCAGCGAACAGCCCGCCGAGGCACAGGCCGGCCCCAAGAGCTGAGGGGCGGCGGAGGCGCCGGGCGGAACCGTGATCCACAGAACGCCGCCACCCGCCAGTGCGGGCGACGGTACTCTGCTATCAAGCTGTCAATGACCGCGCGGCCATCAACCCTTTGCGTCGCCGGGCCGGGCGGCTCTCGCGCCCCCGGCGATCACTGCGACAGCGCGCGCGTGGCGATGCCGTGAAAATCGCTGTCGGGGTCGTCGCCAGCAGGCTGGACGATCTCGACAAGTTCGCGGCTCGCGATATCGATGACCGAGAATCCCGGTGTCGAGCCTTCCGCCACATGCGGGGCCGATGCAGGGTTAGGGCCGCGCAGTGTGATGTAGGCCCGGCTCGAGTCGGGGGCCATCGCGATGATGTCGGGGGTCTCGCCGAAGCCCTCGGGGAACTCCTCGGTGATCTCGAAGGTCTCGGGATCGATCAGCACGACATTGTCGCTCACCCGGTTGACGAGCCACATCTCGCTGCCATCGGGCACCGCCCAGATGCCATGTGCGTCGATCCCGAGGCTGTCGCCCTCATGGACGATCTCCAGCGTCTCCATGTCCAGGGCATAATAGACGCCGGTTTCGGGCCCGCCGCCGGTGAGGAACATGTGGCTGTGATCCACGGTGGGAGCGGTGCCGCAATTGACCTGCAGCTCCTCCGGCCCCCAGAGTTCGACGAGTTCGAAACTCTCGGTATCGGCGACGACGAGGCCGCCATCCTCGAGCCCCGGTCCGAGCGTGACAAAGGCGTAGCGCCCGTCGGCGGAGTATTCGTGGCAGATGGCGGCGACGTCGTTGAAGCGCGCCTCGTTCTCCTGGAAAAGCGGGTCTTCGGCGATCACCAACTCGCGCCCGATCTCGAAGCCGCCTTCGCCATCGATCGTGATCTCAACGAGCTTGCCGTCGCGGTATTCGTCGGCATCCCCGATCACGGCGGCGATGACCGCGCTGTCATCGGGCAGGACGGTGGCGGCATGGGTGCGTGGGCCGGTGTCGAAGATCTCGACGATCTCGCGCGTCTCGGCATCGATCACGGTGATGTCGTGCGAGCCGGTCGAGGCGATGAAGGCATAGGCCCCGTCCGAGGTGAAGTCGATCATGTGCGGCACGCGCACGTCGGCCTCGCCCAGATCGACGCTGGCGATCTCGTCGAGCTCAGTATCGTAGATATGCAGCATATGGGTGCCCTGGTCGAGCGCCCAGATCTCGTAATCCTGCGCGGCGGCGCCGGTGGCGGCGAGGGCCGCGCCGAAGGTCATCGCGCTGGCGGTTGCAAGGCGGGATCGGGTGGCGATCATGGCAGTCTCCTCGGCTGCGCCGTTGCGGCGCGCATGGCTATGGTTTTCATCGTAGCCCAGGTTAGGGTGTGCGACCAAGCCTGCAAGCCGCCACCCGCGTCGCAACCGCACGCGCCGCGTGACGATATCCCGGATCAGCACGACGCGCGCGAACAGCGGGTCCGGATCGTTCCGGGATGCAGCCGCGGCTTTTCGGTATCCACCGGCGACAAGGACAAGCGTTCTTTTCCGCGCGCCGTCGACGGGTTCAGGCTTCGCGTCGGCAACAGTTGGTTTCTGGCGGGCCCGTCACCCGCAGCGAACAAATGCATCGATTTCAGGGGTGTAAGTGGTAGCGGAGGAGGGACTTGAACCCCCGACACATGGATTATGATTCCAC
>PUKW01000065.1 GCA_003550665.1 Paracoccaceae bacterium
GCAGCGTGAAGGTGTAGGTCAGCTCGTCATCGGAAACCTCGAACTCGGCCATCTGCGGCTGCGGCTCGAAATCCTCGTCCTGCGCGATCAGCACGTCATAGATCATGTAGGCGTGGTTGCGCGTGATATGCGCCGTCGTCTCGATCGGGTCCATGACCCGAAGATCCGAGTGCATCACCGCGGTGATGGTGTTCTCGTCGGCCATCGCCGCCGGGGTGAGCATCGTGGAGGCCAGCAGCGCCCCCGCCGCGAGCCCGCCACCGCGCAGCGCGCTGCGCATCCGGCCTTTTGCATCGTTTCGCATGATTGTCGGTCCTCTCTCTGTGTTGGACAGTCTCGTCGGCAAGGCTTACCCCGCCGATCGCGTTTGCGCCGCAAGGTCGGCCCGCGTGGGGCCGTGCGGCGACAGCCGAAGCCGCGGCGAGACCCGCGACCAGGGCAACTGCGCCGGATCGATCGGCATCGGCCCGGGCGCGGTGCAAACGAGGATCGCGCCCGCGATCGCCGTGAAATCGGCGCGAAAATGCGTGGAGCTCTTGACGGCGAGGATATCGGCGGCCTCGGGATCGATGCCGTGCGCGCGAAACATCTCGCGGTCGGCCATCTGCGCCTTGTGGCTCGTCACGACCACGCGCACGCCGCCGATGCGCAGACACGCCGACGGGCCGAGCCGCAACCGCGCGCCGCCATAGAATGGCCCCGTCGCATGCACCGATCCGTCATGCAGCCGCTCGACGGTGAAGTCGGCCTCGAAGGGCGCATCTCCCGCCACCCCCGACGCCCCGCCCAGCGCGAGCGTCACTGTGGCGCCTTCGCCGGCGTCATGAGCGCGTGCGGCAGCGGCGGGATCGACCATGAGCCCGAGCGCGGCGTTCTGCGCCTGCGCCGTCACCAGCGCGCGCAACAGCCCCGTCGTGTTCGAATCACCCCCGGCGCCGGGATTGTCCTGCGTATCCGCGAGGATCACCGGCCCGCCGGGCTGCGTCGCCGCGAGGCGCTGTGCCTCGGCAACACCCTCCGCCGCCGGCCAGGCATGTCCGGCGAAGCGGGACTCGGCGGCGCGATAGGCCGCGGCGATCTCGCCCGCCACACGGTCGGCGCGAGCCGCATCGCGGGCATGGACGATGACGCTGGGGCCGCATTCCTCGAAATCCGCCGCCGGAAATCCCATGAAGAGCGACGCCTGCTCGGCCGGACCGGCATCCGCGGCCGCCACCTGCGCATAGAGCCCGTCGGCGGGGGCCATCAGCGTGCTCTGCCAGGACACCGGCACCATGTAGGGCAGCTGCCGGAACGCCGTGGCCGCGCGCGTGCCCGTCTCCATCATCCAGCCGAGCGCGGCCGCCGCGCGCCGCCCCGTCTCGGCCATGTCCACATGCGGGTAGGTGCGAAAGCCCGCGAGGAAATCGGCCTCGGCGACCATGCGCTCGGTGATGTTGCCGTGCAGATCGAGGCTCGTGGCAATGGGCACATCCGGGCCTACAACCGCGCGCAGCCGGGCGAGCAACTCGCCCTCGCCATCGGGCGCGTGCTCGGCGACCATCGCGCCGTGCAGGTCGATGAACAGCCCGTCCACCGGCCCCGCGGCGCGCAACCGCTCGACGAGCTCTCCGGCGATGCGCTCATACGCGTCCTCGGTGACATGCGCCGAGGGGATCGCCCCGGCCCACAGAAGCGGCACCACCTCCCAGCCGACATGCCCGGCATGCTCCAGCGCGCCGGAGACCCCGAGATTCACGCCCGCCGCCCGCTCGGGCAGCGCATCGCCGCGCGTCATCGGAATGTAGCCGCCGCCCTGCTCGAACGCCGCGAGATCCGCGCGGGTCGGCGCGAAAGTGTTGGTTTCGTGCAGAAAGCCTCCGATCGCGACGCGCGCGCTCATGCCGTTCCCCTCTCCCCTCTATCCCCGTCCGGTTTTCCGGAACTATTGTCGCTCAGGCGGTTAGTATCGCTTGACGATACACCTGCATCACCTGTTACGGTATTGAGTGTGGTTGTTCGATGTCAATAGTGTGCTTGCGATATGCCAAGAACCGTCCTGCGCGAGGAGCCCGGTGCCCGTGATCTGGGCGCTGCCCATGCGAGTGACCCGCTTTTCAATCGTTCCGCGGCGCGCGCCGCTGCGGTGCTGTCGGCCTTTCATCACAGCAGCGGGCCGATGACCCTCTCCGAGATCGCCCGCGCGGCGCGAATCGATCGCTCGGCCGCGCAGCGGCTCGTCCACACCCTGCGCGAGCTCGGCTATCTCAAGCGCAGCGATGACGGGCGCGGCTTCCTGCCCGATCTGCGCATCCTCGACCACGCGCATGATTCGCTGCGCCTCGATCCGATCGTCCAGCGGGCGACGCCCGTGCTGCTCGAACTGCGGCGCAATGTGCGCGAGCGCGTCGATCTGAGCCTGTTCGACGATCGCCGCGTCATCTACGCCACCCGGATGCAGAGCAAGCGCGAGACCTTCTTCGCCACGCTGGTGGGCCATGCGGTGCCGACCTTCTGCTCCTCGGGCGGGCGCGCGATCCTCGCCGCGCTGCCCGAGGCCGAAGCGCGCGACATCGTCGAACGCTCCGACCGCACCGCCCTCACGCCCCGGACCGAAACCGACCCCGACGCCATCATGGCAAAGGTCGCCGAAGCGCGCCGGCTCGGCTACGCGCTCACCATCGAGGAGATCCTCGTGGGCGAGGTCGCGATCGGCGCCGCGATCCACAGCCCCGACGGCCGCCCGCGCGGCGCCATTCACGTCGCCGGCTCGCTCAGCGAATGGACGCCCGAAGCCTTCGCCGCGCGCGTCGCGCCCCTCGTCGCCGAGGCCGCGAGCGCCATAAACCGCTAGTTCGAGAACCAAGGGACCGCCCCATGAGCCAGAACCTCTCGCTGACCCAGACCACGCGCAAGATCGTCGCCGAGCATCGCGGCGGCGTCGTCGCCGCCCAGCACCGCCGCGCCGCCGAGATCGGCGCCGACGTGCTCGGCCAGGGCGGTGACGCGATGGATGCCGCCGTCGCCGTCTCCTTCGCGCTGGGTGTCGTGGAGCCGTGGATGAGCGGGCCGGCGGGCGGCGGCGCGATGATGATCTGGCGTGCCGATGAAGCCACGGCGCATGCCGTCAATTTCGGAATGCGCGCGCCGGCGGGGCTCGACCCGGCGGATTATCCGCTCGCCGGAACCGGGCGCGCGGGGGATCTGTTCCCGTGGGAGGCCGTCGAGGGCGACCGCAATGTCGAAGGGGCGGGCGCGGTCGCGGTCCCCGGCACGGTGGACGGGATCGGACGCGCGCATGAACGCTTCGGCACCATGCCCTGGGGCGAGCTCATCGTCCCGGCGATCGCCGCTGCGCGCGAGGGCGTCGAGATCGACTGGTATACCGGGCTCGTGATCGCCTCGGCGGCACGGTCGCTGGCGCGCGATGCGGATGCGGCGGCGCTGTTTCTCGAGGACGGACAATGGCCGCCGGTCGGGGCCTGGACGCGCGCCAATGACACGAGGCTGCGCTTCGAACGCATGGCCGACACGCTGGAGACCCTTGCGCGCGAGGGCTATCGAGGCTTCTTCGAGGGCGACATCGCCGCCACGCTCGCCGCCGACATCGCCGCCAAGGGCGGCAGCCTCGCGCGGTCCGATCTCGCCGGCTATGAGGCCAGCATCGAGGCCCCGCTGAGCTTCGGGCACCGCGACGCGCGGCTGCATGCGGTGGACGGGCTGACGGCGGGGCCGGCGCTGCGCGATGCCTGCGCGATGCTCGCAGAGCGGCCCGCGCCTGCCGGCGCGCCGGGACCCGAGGACTACGCCGCCTGGGCCGGGGCGCTCAAGGGCGCCTATGCCGAGCGGCTCGCCGCGGCGGGCGATTCGCCGCACGCCCCCGGCTCGACGACCCATTTCAGCATCGTGGACCGGCACGGCAACATGGTCGCGGTCACGCAGACGCTGCTGTCGCTGTTCGGCGCACGGGTCGTGTCGCCGGGCACGGGGCTGTTGATGAACAACGGCATCATGTGGTTCGATCCGGTGCCGGGGCGGCCCAATTCGCTGGCGCCGGGCAAGCGCTGCCTGATGAATGTCTGTCCGCTCATCACCGAACGGGGCGAAACGCGCGCGGCCCTCGGCGCGTCGGGCGGGCGCAA
>PUKW01000228.1 GCA_003550665.1 Paracoccaceae bacterium
CGGCCGCTTGATCCATGCAGATCTCAATTACTTCTCGCTTTTCCTCGGCACTCAGGCCGTAGAACTCTCCGGAGGTTCCGACGACGAACAATCCGTGTACGCCGCCATCGATGAGAAAGTCGACCAGTTTGCGGGTAGCCGCTTCATTTACTTTGTAGTCCTTGGTCAGCGGAGTGACCATAGCAGGTAATACACCTTTCGGTTCAAAACTCATGCATCTGCTCCTGTTCGCTTTACGATAGTGTGTTTACGGGCCAGGTTGGCGCTCGGCCGCTCAGCACCTCGTCGATCCCCTGTGCGGCATGCAATGCCATTCGAATCATGCACTCATGAGTGAGCGCCGCATTGTGCGGTGTCAGCACCACATTGTCCAGCGCAAAAAGGGGATGATCGGCGGGAGGCGGCTCCTGTTCAAAGACGTCCAGTCCCGCTCCGGCGATGATTCCTTCCTTAAGCGCCGCCACCAACTCCTCTTCCACTACCACGTCTCCGCGCGCTGCGTTGATAAAATAGCTGGTGGGCTTCATGAGCTTAAACTCACGCATCCCGATGGACCGCTTGGTCTTCGGCGTTGACGGGATATGGATCGATACGAAATCCGACGTCGCAAATAACTCATCCCCCGCATCCACGGGCTGCACGTGCTCCGGAAAGTCCGCGGCATTCAGATAGGGATCATAACCGATGATGTTCATATCCAAACCGAAATGGGCCTTGGCGCCCACGAGTCGCCCGATCTTACCCATGCCCAGAATCCCCAGAGTCTTACCTTCCAGGTCCATGCCCTTCACCCGGTTGCGGAACTCGAAATCCCCTGCGCGGGTCGCCCGGTCGCAAAGGACGAGATTTCTGCCCAGCGCGATGATGAACCCGATGCAAAGCTCCGCGACGGTGTTTGAATTGGACTCCACTGCATTGGTTACCTGTATTCCCAGCTCGGTGGCTTTCTCCACATCAATGTTGTCCACCCCGACACCGTGCCGGCCAATGACCTTCAGCTGCTTGCCCGCCTCCAGCACCTCCGCCGAGAAAGGAGCGGTTCGAGCTAGAATGGCATCGCAATCGACCACATCGGCGGCAATCTCCTCCACGGTTGCCCCTGTACCCATCTTGACCTCATACCCGCGGTCTCGCAGGTACTGTTTTCCCTCCTCAGCGATGTCCTGAGGTATCAGCACTTTGTACGCCATATCTGTTTCTCCTAATCACGATCTCCGGGCCTTACTTCGGTTCTTGTTGGTACTTCGCTGCTATTGAGGCAAACCCATTCTTCAGGACATCAACATCCAGGGTATTCATCACCATCTTCATTCGGGAGTTCCATTTCTCAAGCATCGCATCTCCGGAATGAATAGCGAACACCTTGCCGTTCTTGTCCGCGGCATCGGCCACTTTCCCGATGGCGTCCTGGGTTACCTTGCCCATGGTATCTCCGGGGACCCCTAGAGATACGGCCAGGTCATTGGCACCGATTAGGAGCACGTCGATCCCCTCGACTGCGGCAATCTCATCGATCTTCTCGATCGCCTCAGCGGTCTCAATCTGCGCAATGGCCAGGGTTCTGCGATTCTGCTCGGCCATGAAACTCATCGCGTCACTGCCCATGCCGCCGAAATCGGTGAACTCGGCGTTACTCGCTAAACCCCGTTTGCCCACCGGCGCATAGCGTGCCCAGCCCACCAGCTGCTGCGCTTCAGCTCGATTACTCAACATCGGGACCATGATCCCCTGCACGCCTGCGTCCATCAGCCGCGAAACGTACCCCTTTGCCAGTTCGGGGACTCGAGCGAAAATTCCGAGCCCTACTGACCGAGCCACTTTGGCGACATCTGATACGTTCTCAATAGAGTAAGGGCCGTGTTCCATATCGAACATGATGAAATCCAGTCCCGCAGCTTTGGCTATCTGCGCCACCGCAGGATTCCTTGTCATCCGGATCATCGTTCCAACAATCCGCTGACCATCCCGTAACTTAAGTACTGCCACTCCATCCTCCTAAAACTGATTGATGAGATTAACTCTTAAGGAACACCAACGCGACCTCATTCTCCGGCATTCAGCAAAGCACCGGGCGATACGGTCACCCGTTGCAGCCATGAGGTCTCACATCGCGGTATACGCCACGAACGCCCATGCGTACTTATGGACATGATTGTATTCCACAGGTATACAATCTGTCAATTACCGATTCCGGCCTTGCAGCAATTCGCATTTTAAGGCAGCGGGCTAAGCCTGCGCTGACCGTCGAGAGGATCCTCGGCGCTGACCAGTGCTGCAAATAGGCCGTCCTCGCTGCGGTGGGGGAGAAGTCAGAACTGCTGTGGCACCGAAAAGCGATTGACATAGTCGTATACCGATGGTATACCTAGCCTAGGAGTAGGAACGTAGGTACAAAGCTTTGTATCCGGACGGAGCCTGTGAAGAAATCAGAAATCGCGGAAGACATTCGAGACAAGATATTGAGCGAACACTATCCGCAGGGTTATTCCCTCGGAGAGCGCGATCTCTGCGAGATCTATAACTTAAGCCGCACCCCGATTCGGGAGGTGCTCTGGAGTCTTGTGGCTGACGGAATCGTCGAACAGCAACCCTCGAAGGGTTTTTCCGTTCGCAGGCTGGACTGGACCGCGATACTGGAGATATTCGAAGTTAGAGAACCGGTCGAAGGTATGGCAGCGAGGATTGCGGCTCAACGGCTGCAGGATCCGCACAGGGAGAACCTGATCAAGCTGCGCGATGAGTTGGTGGGGGTAGACATCGACAAGGACAGCGAGCTAGGCGCTCGTATCGGGCGCTCGATGCACAAGGAGATCATCGATGCCGCCTCGAATAGCCTGCTGAGCGAGATGTACGCCAAGCTCGGCTATCTCTCAGCTATGACCACGAACATGGCCAAGCGAAACGTCACAATAGAGCGGGACTCAAAAAGGTATCACATCGCAATCATGGAATCGATATTGGCGGGGAACCCGGATGACAGCGAGTTCTACATGCGGGAGCATCTACGAACCACCTGCAGACATCTCATTGGCGTGCTGTACCCGCAGATCCTCAAAGTTGCACCTAGTAGTAGCGGAGGAGACCGAGCGCGAATCCCAGCCGCACGTTCAGATCGGGGTCCGAGGTTCAAGAGACGAATGGGCTGATCGCAAGAGACAACCGATGCGATAGCGCGTAACTGGACGCCGTCAATCACTATGGGGTCTGGCGATAGCGTTCAATCGTCTCCTCATTCAGCTCGATTCCCAGGCCGGGCCGCTCCGGAACACTCAGGAATCCGTCTCGGGGACGGATCGGGTCGACCAGCAAATCGGTGCGCAGAGGGTTGTTGGTAGCGTTGAACTCGAGATAGGGGCAGTCACGCAATGTACTGATGAAGTGCAGCGTCGCAGCTACAAGGATATCGGTAGACCAGCAATGCGGGATTATGCGTACACCTCGCGATTCCGCCAGCGCTGCTATCCGCACAGCCTCCGAGATGCCCCCGACGCGCGCAATATCCGGCTGAATGATCCTGAGACCGCCGCGCTCAATCAAATCCCGATAGCCGTAGATTGTGGTTTCCTTCTCGCCGGTCGCGATTGGTGTGGGGGAAACGGCGGTGAGCCTGGCAAACCCTTCCAGGTCGTCGGGAGAGAGCGGCTCCTCGAGAAAGTACACTCCGTAGTCGGCGAGGCCGCGGCCGAGATAAACGGCGTCCTCAAGTGGAATCGCCGTCCCAATATCAATCATGATATCGACCTCATCGCCAACCGCCTCGCGGATTGCCTCAACGGCCGCGATGTCTTGGCGAGGCCGGCGGCCGAGTGCTCCCCATCCAAACTTCACCGCCCGAAACCCGTTCGCGGTGTGCCGTGTGGCCAATTCTACCGTCGCCTCGATCGAGTCCTGAGAGAGGTCGCTGGCATAGACATGGTGCTCCGAGTTTCGCGCGCCGCCGAGGAGGCGGTAGATCGGTAACTCAGCCGCTTTTCCGAGAATGTCCCACAGAGCGATATCGATTCCCGAGATAACATGCATAACCACACCCCGTCTTCCGTAGGTTTGAGTGTGATTGTTCATCTTATCCCACAGGCGCCCGATATCGCGCGGATCCTCTCCGATCAGAAGCGATC
>PUKW01000349.1 GCA_003550665.1 Paracoccaceae bacterium
GCGCGACATGGGCGGGGCTCGCGATCAACCTGCCGCTGGCGCTCGTCAAGATCGTCGCCGGCGTCGCGGCGGGCAGCTCGGCGCTCGTGGCCGACGGTGTGCATTCGCTGTCGGACACCGCATCGGATGTCACGGTGCTCTGGGCGCTGGGGCATTCGGCGCAGGGACCGGATGCCGAGCATCCCTATGGCCATGGCCGATTCGAGACGCTCGCGACGCTCGCCGTGGCGGCGGCGCTGCTTCTGACGGCGGCGGGGATCCTGTGGGACGCGGCGCTGCGGCTGATGCAGCCGGGGGACCTCGCGGTGCCGGGGGTGCTCGCGCTCGCGGTGGCGGGGCTTTCGATCGCACTCAAGGAGGGGCTCTATCACGTCACGGCGCGGGTGGGCCGGCGCACGGGTTCGGCGCTGATCGTGGCGAATGCGTGGCATCACCGCTCCGATGCGCTGTCCTCGGTTGTGGCGTTGATCGGGATCGGGGCGGCGATGGCGGGGCTGGCGGCGGCGGATGCGCTCGCCGCGGCGGTGATCGCGGCGATGCTGCTGCGCGTGGCCTGGGCGCATGGCCGCCCCGCCATCGACGAGCTCGTCGACAGCCAGCACGATTCCGACACCCGGCGCGCGCTCGCGCGCAAGCTCGCCGAATGTCCGGGCGTCGAGGGGGTGCGCGATCTGCGGGTGCGCCGCCACGGCGCCGAGGCCGTGGCCGATGGCAGCATCCTCGTCGATCCCGACATCACGATCACCGAGGGCCACCGCATCGCCGAGGCCGCCCGCACCAGCGCCATCGCCGCCCTGCCCGCGCTCTCGCAGCTCGTGCTGCATGTCGAACCGGCGGGGCATCATGACGGATACGGCGCCACCCGCGCGCCGCTGCGCGATCAGATCGAGGGCGAACTGCGCCGCCACATCGCGCGCCTGCCCCAGATCACGCGTGTCGAGGCGATCCGGCTGGGCTATTTCGACGACGGCATCGATGTCGAGATCGTGGCGGTTTTGGAAAGCGCCGCCGATCAGGCGCGCGTCGAGGCCGATCTGGATCGCGCGCTGCGCCGCGGGCTGCCCACCCTGAGCCGGCTGCGGCTGCACCTCGCCACGCCTCAGGCGTCGAGCTCGGTGTCCCAGTAGAGAAAATCGATCCAGCTTTCATGCAGGTAGTTGGGCGGGAACTTGCGCCCAAGATTGCGCAGCTCCTCCGGGTCCGGCCGCCGCGGCGGCTTGCGCAGCGTCAGGCCCGACTGGCGCAGGCTGCGCGAGCCCTTGCGCAGATTGCAGCGCGCGCAGGCGGCGACCACGTTGTGCCAGCTCGTGCGCCCGCCCCGCGCGCGGGGGATGACGTGATCGAAGGTCAGATCGCGGGTCGCGCCGCAATACTGGCAGGCGAACTCGTCGCGCAGGAACAGGTTGAAGCGCGTGAAGGCGGCGCGGCGCTGCGGCTTGATGTAATCGCGCAGCACCACCACCGAGGGGATGCGGATCTGCATGCGCGGGCTGCGCACGACCTCCTCGTATTCGGCGACGATATCGACACGGTCGAGCCAAGCGGCCTTCACGGCGTCCTGCCACGGCCAAAGCGAGAGCGGGTAATAGGACAGCGGACGGTAGTCCGCGTTGAGCACAAGCGCGGGGAAGTGGCGCGTGCCAGCCGGATCGCGCACGAAGCTGGTTCGAAAATCCATCTGCATCGGCGCGCAAATCCTCCTGCCGGTTGCGCAGCCGGTCGCGCCGGATCGAGCCGCACGCACCGGCCCCTTGCGGAAACTATATCTCGGCTTTGCGCTCTGGCAAGCTCTCAATATAGTGTTTGCTGCCCGATCTGCCCCCAGCGGTGGCACTGCGACACGACAGGATGATGACATGACACAGCCGCAGCTTTCCCGGATCCTTGAAGCGGCGGTCTATGCCGAGGACCTCGACGCGGCCGAGGCGTTCTATGGCGGCGTGCTCGGGCTTGAGCGCATCAGCCGGGTGGGCGACCGGCATGTCTTCTATCGGCTCGGCTCGGGCGTAATACTCGTTTTCAACCCCGCGCGCACCGCCGAGCCGCCCGCCAACCCGAAGCTGCCGGTGCCGCCGCATGGCGCGCACGGGCCCGGGCATCTGTGCCTTGCAGCGGAGCGTGCCGCGATCGATGGCTGGCGCGCGCATCTGGAGGCCTTGGGCGTCGCGATCGAGGCCGATTTCGAATGGCCGCACGGCGCGCGCTCGATCTATTTTCGCGATCCGGCGGGCAACTCGCTCGAGATCGCCGAGCCGGCGCTGTGGTTTGCGGGTTAGCTTGCAGCGCGGCGCGCGGGGCTCTAACACGCGGCCATCCAAGGAAAGGGCCCGCCGATGATCCCGCGCTATTCCCGCCCCGAGATGACCGCGATCTGGTCGCCGGAGACGAAGTTCCGCATCTGGTTCGAGATCGAGGCGCATGCCTGCGACGCGCAGGCCGAGCTCGGCGTGATCCCGAAGGAGAACGCCGCGGCGGTCTGGCGCGCCGAGGACGCGCAATTCGACGTCGCGCGCATCGACGAGATCGAGGCCGTCACCAGGCATGACGTGATCGCCTTCCTGACGCATCTGGGCGAGATCATCGGCCAGGACGCGGCGCGCTTCGTGCATCAGGGCATAACGAGTTCGGACGTGCTCGACACATGCTTCAACATCCAGCTCACCCGCGCCGCCGATATTCTTCTGGCCGATCTCGACGCCCTGCTCGCCGCCTTGGAGCGCCGCGCGATGGAGCACAAGTTCACGGTCTGCATCGGCCGCTCGCACGGCATCCACGCCGAGCCGGTGACGATGGGGCTGAAATTCGCGCGGTTTCACGCCGAGTTCGCCCGTGCGCGCGCCCGGCTCGAGGCGGCGCGCGCCGAGGTCGCCACAGGCGCGATCTCCGGCGCGGTGGGCACCTTCGCCAATATCGACCCCGCCGTGGAGGCGCATGTGTGCGAGAAGCTGGGCCTGCAGCCCGAGCCGATCTCGACGCAGGTGATCCCGCGCGACCGCCACGCGATGTTCTTCGCCACCCTCGCGGTGATCGCGTCGTCCGTCGAGAACGTCGCCACCGAGATCCGCCACCTGCAGCGCACCGAGGTGCTGGAGGCCGAGGAGTTCTTTTCCAAGGGGCAGAAGGGCTCCTCGGCGATGCCCCACAAGCGCAACCCGGTGCTCACGGAGAACCTCACCGGCCTTGCGCGGATGGTGCGCTCGATGGCGGTGCCGGCAATGGAGAATGTCGCGCTGTGGCACGAGCGCGACATCTCGCACTCCTCGGTGGAGCGCAATATCGGCCCCGATGCGACGGTGACGCTCGATTTCGCGCTGTCGCGGCTGACCGGGGTGATCGACCGGCTCGTGGTCTATCCCGAGGCGATGACGGCCAACATGGAGCGGCTGAGCGGCCTCGTGCATTCGCAGCGCGTGTTGCTTGCGCTGACCCAGAAGGGCGTGAGCCGCGAGGATGCCTATGCATTGGTGCAGCGCAACGCGATGAAGGTCTGGCAGGAGGGGCGCGATTTTCGCACCGAGCTCGCGGCCGATCCGGAGGTCGCCGCCGCACTCTCCCCCGCCGAGCTCGAGGCCAATTTCGATCTCGACTACCACACCCGCCATGTCGAGACGATTTTCGCGCGGGTTTTCGGCCCCGGCTGAGCGGGCCGCAACCGGCGCGATTGCGGCGCGGCGCGTGGCTTGCCGGGGCGCGTGGCGGCGTTTATGGCGGCGCGGCCGGGGCATGGTGCTTCCGGTGACGGGCTGGAGCGGTGAGCGGATGGGCGCACCGGACGACGAACGCGGCGCGGGGCTGCGCGACCGGATCGAGGACGGGGTGCTCGCCGCGGCGATCGGTGCGGCGCGCCAACTGCCCTATGACCGGCGCGTGCCGTTCATGGGCGCGCTCACATCGCATCTGGTCGCTCCCGTCGCCGGCTACCGCAAGCGCATTCGCGACAATCTCGCCCTCGTGTGTCCGGAATTGCCCCCCGCGGAGGTCGCGCGGCTGTGCCGGGCGGTGCCCGACAATCTCGGCCGCAGCCTGATCGAGATCTTCTCGCCGCAGGATCTACTGCGCCGAGCCGAACACACGCCGCTGACGGGGCCCGGCTTCGAGGTGATCGAGGCCGCCCGCGCCGCGGGGCGCCCCGCGATCATCGTCACCGGCCATATCGGCAATTACGAAATCGCGCGCGCGGCGCTGCAGGCGCGCGGCTACAGCGTCGGGGCGCTCTACAAGCCGATGCGCAACCGCTACTTCAACGCGCGCTACCTGCGCGCGATGTCGCATATCGACACGCCGCTCTTCGCGCGCAGCCGCGACGGGCTGGCCCGGATGATCCGGTTCCTGCGCGGCGGCGGCCTGCTGTGCATCGTGGTCGACCAGCGGATCGCGCGGGGCGCGCCGCTGCGCTTCTTCGGGCACGAGGCGCGAACGGCGCTGTCTGCGGCCGAACTCGCGCTGCGCTTCGGCGCGCCGCTGGTGCCGGGCTACGCGATCCGCCGGCCCGACGGGCTTAACTTCGATGTCAGCTTCGAGGCCCCGGTGGCGCGCGACACCCCAGAGGCGATGACGCAGGCGCTCAATGACAGCCTGGAGGTGCAGGTGCGCGCCCACATGGATCAGTGGCTGTGGACCCACCGGCGCTGGAAACTGCCGCGGCGTCAGTCCGCGGGGCGGGCCGAACCCAGGATCCGCCCCTGACCGGCGCGCTGCACGAAGGCGGCCACTTCTGCATCGGCATCGACCTGCACCACGACGCTCAGCTCGCCGCGCCCGTCCCAGCGCTCGACGGTCTCGAGCCTGGTGACGACATTCGTGTAGGTGATCTCGCGGCCGGCATTCTCACCGCTCTCGATGGCGACGGTCCGGCGCGGGGTATACTGGACGACCTTCACGTCGAGCGGCTCGGCAATCGTCAGCAGCGGCTCGCCCGTCAGGTGCAGCGTCGCCCCGTCGCGCTCGAGCGACAGCCGAACGAAAGGGCCGCGGGCGCGGGCGCGGCGGATCGCGTCCATCACCCGCATCGCCCGGTTTCCCTTCACCCGCTCGCCGCCGCCGATGACCATCTCCGGCGTGTAGACCTTGCTCGATGCGTTGGCGAGGGCGTAGCGGCGCTGGCGATCCGAGAAGGCGGGCTTGGCGAAACGATCCGCCCAGCCGATGTAATCCCAGTAATCGACATGCAGCCCGAGCGCGATCACGTCGTCGCGCTCGGCGAGATCCTCGAGGAAACGATCGGCGGGCGGGCAGGCCGAGCAGCCCTGCGACGTGAAGAGCTCGACAACGACGGGTGCGGTATCCGCACGTGCCGCAAACGCGCCGAACCAGCCCAGGAGGCCAGCCAGCGCTGCCACCGCGATCATCACTCGATGCATCCCGAACGCACTCCGCCTCTGTTGCTCGCCCGCAGTAGCTTCGGTCGCCGGATTCGGCCAATCAAGGTTTAGCGAGATGCTCCGGCGCGGCTGATGCGTTCCGGCAACTTTGTGCACCACGGTATACAATTTTGACCGCTCCCCCTCTTGATTAGAGGCGCAGGATGCGTCATTGCAGACATGACCCCACCCGCATCACCGTCAGGGAGGCTTTCCCGATGCCGATCCAAGTTGGAACCGATTCCGCCAAGACGCGGCGCACCCTCAAGGCCGGCGGCGCGCAGTTCGCCTATTACTCGATCCCGGCCGCAGAGGCGGCGGGGCTGGGCAGCTTCGACAAGCTTCCCGCGGTGCTCAAGGTCGTGCTGGAGAACATGCTGCGCTTCGAAGACGGCAAGACCGTCACCACCGACGACATCCGCGCCTTCGCGGACTGGGCGATGAAGGGCGGGCGCAACCCGCGCGAGATCGCCTACCGCCCCGCGCGCGTTCTCATGCAGGACTTCACCGGCGTGCCCGCCGTCGTGGACCTCGCCGCGATGCGCGACGGGCTCAAGTCGCTCGGCGGCGATCCGCAGAAGATCAACCCGCTCGCCCCCGTGGACCTGGTCATCGACCACTCGGTGATGATCGACGAGTTCGGCAACCCGCGCGCCTTCCAGATGAATGTGGACCGCGAATACGAGCGCAACATCGAGCGCTACAAGTTCCTCAAATGGGGCCAGGGCGCGTTCGACAATTTCCGCGTCGTCCCGCCGGGCACCGGCATCTGCCACCAGGTCAACCTCGAATACCTGTCGCGCACCGTGTGGTCGGACACCGACCAGAACGGCGAGATGGTCGCCTATCCCGACACCCTCGTGGGCACCGACAGCCACACCACGATGGTCAACGGGCTCGCCGTGCTCGGCTGGGGCGTGGGGGGCATCGAGGCCGAGGCCGCGATGCTGGGTCAGCCGATCTCGATGCTGATCCCCGAGGTCGTGGGCTTCGAGCTGACCGGCGCGATGGTCGAGGGCACCACGGCGACCGACCTCGTGCTGCGGGTCACGCAGATGCTGCGCGAGCGCGGCGTGGTGGGCAAGTTCGTCGAGTTCTACGGCGACGGGCTCGATCACCTGCCGCTCGCCGACCGCGCCACGATCGGCAACATGTCGCCCGAATTCGGCGCCACCTGCGCCTTCTTCCCGATCGATGACGAAACGCTGCGCTACCTCGAGCAGACAGGCCGCAACAAGGACACGATCGCCCTCGTCGAGGCCTACGCGAAGGAAAACGGCATGTGGCGCGGCACGGATTACGCGCCCGTCTATTCCGACACGCTGCATCTCGACATGGGCACCGTGGTCCCGGCGATCTCGGGGCCGAAGCGGCCGCAGGATCACACCCCGCTCGACCGCGCGGCGCGCAGCTTCTACCATGTCGTGTCCGAGTATCGCGGCCTCGACACCACGCTCGAGTCGCGCGAGATGGCCGATGAGGGGCCCGCGCCGGCGATCGCGGCCTCCAAGGATGTGCGCAAATCCGCCGCTGTCGAGGGCGAGGACTATGAGCTGCGCGACGGCTCGGTGGTGATCGCCTCGATCACGTCCTGCACCAACACCTCGAACCCCTACGTCATGATCGGCGCCGGGCTCGTGGCGCGCAAGGCGCGCGAACGCGGGCTCACCCGCAAGCCCTGGGTCAAGACCTCGCTCGCCCCGGGCAGCCAGGTGGTCACCGAGTATCTCGAGGCGGCCGATCTGACGCGCGATCTCGACGCGCTCGGCTTCAACCTCGTGGGTTATGGCTGCACCACCTGCATCGGCAATTCCGGCCCGCTGCAGCCGGAAATCTCCAAGGCGATCAATGACAACGACCTGATCGCCTGCTCGGTGCTGTCGGGCAACCGCAACTTCGAGGGCCGCATCTCGCCCGATGTGCGCGCCAATTACCTCGCCTCGCCGCCGCTTTGCGTGATCTACGCGATCGCCGGGGACATGAATATCGACGTCACCCGCGACCCGATCGCCACCGACAAGGACGGCAAGGACGTCTACATGGCCGATCTCTGGCCGACCCTCGACGAGATCAAGCAAATCGTCGACCGGACGGTCACCCGCGAGGCCTTCCAGTCGAAATACGCCAACGTCTTCGATGGTGACGAGAAATGGCAAGCCGTCGAGACCACCGACAAGCTGACCTATGACTGGCCGGAATCGACCTATGTGCGCAACCCGCCCTACTTCCACGGCATCACGTCCGAGCCCGGCGAGATCAGGGACCTGAAGGGCGCGCGGACGCTCGCGATGCTCGGCGACATGGTCACCACCGACCACATCAGCCCGGCCGGCTCCTTCAAGCCCGACAGTCCGGCCGGGCGCTACCTGCAGGAGCGCCAGGTCGCCCCGCGCGACTTCAACTCCTACGGTGCGCGGCGCGGCAATCACGAGGTGATGATGCGCGGCACCTTCGCCAATATCCGCATCCGCAACGAGATGCTCGACGGCGTCGAGGGCGGCTACACCAAGGGCCCCGACGGCGAACAGGCGCCGATCTTCGATGCCGCGATGGCGTGGCAGGAGAAGGGCGTGCCACTGATGGTGATCGCGGGGCGCGAATACGGTGCGGGCTCGTCGCGCGACTGGGCCGCGAAGGGCACCAAGCTGCTCGGCATCGAGGCGGTGATCGCCGAGAGCTACGAGCGCATTCACCGCTCCAACCTCGTGGGGATGGGGGTGATTCCGTTCGAGTTCACCGGCGGCGACACCCGCAAGTCGCTCGGCCTCAAGGGCGACGAGACCTTTGACATCACCGGGCTCGAAGGCGATCTCAAGCCGCAATCCGAGGTGCCCTGCACGATCACCTATGGCGACGGCACGACCAAGGCGATCACGCTCAAATGCCGGATCGATACCGCCATCGAGAAGGAATATGTCGAGCATGGCGGCGTGCTGCACTATGTGCTGCGCGATCTCGCGAAATCCGCCTGAGGGCATCGGCATCGTGCCCCTGGCGCCCGCGGCTTCGGCCGCGGGCGTTTTCATGCGGGGTTTTCACGGCGCCGCTGCGGGGCTATGTCACGCGCATGAGCGAGACACTTCACATCGTCGGCGGCGGAATGGCTGGAAGCGAGGCCGCCTGGCAGGCCGCGCAGGCCGGGGTGCCCGTCGTAATCCACGAAATGCGCCCCGATGTGGGCACCTTCGCGCATCACACCGGCAACCTCGCGGAGATGGTGTGCTCGAACTCCTTTCGCTCCGACGATGACGAGCAGAACGCCGTAGGGCTGCTGCACTGGGAGATGCGCGCGGCGGGCGGGCTGGTGATGGCGATGGCGGATGCGCATGCCCTGCCCGCCGGCGGCGCGCTTGCCGTGGACCGCGAGCCCTTCGCCGAGGCCGTCACCGCCCGGCTGCGGGAGCATCTGAACGTGACGGTGCAAACCGGCGAGATCACCGCCCTGCCCGATGACGGCCGCTGGATCATCGCGACCGGCCCGCTCACCTCCGGCGCGCTCGCCGAGGCGATCCGGGCCGAGACTGGGGCCGAGGCGCTTGCCTTTTTCGACGCCATCGCGCCGATCGTCCATGTCGACAGCATAGACATGTCGAAGGCGTGGTTTCAGTCGCGCTACGACAAGGGCGAGACCGAGGCGCAGCGCACCGCCTATCTCAACTGCCCGATGGACCGCGACCAGTACGAGGCCTTCATCGACGCCCTGCTCGCCGCCGAGAAGACGACCTTCAAGCCCGGCGAGACGGCGCAGTATTTCGACGGCTGTCTTCCCATCGAGGTGATGGCCGAGCGCGGGCGCGAGACGCTGCGCCACGGCCCGATGAAGCCCGTGGGCCTGACGAACCCGCATCAGCCCGAAATCAAGCCGCACGCCGTGGTGCAGCTGCGCCGCGACAACGCGCTTGGCACGCTGTTCAACATCGTCGGCTTTCAGACCAAGATGAAATACGGCGCGCAGACCGAGGTGCTGCGGATGATCCCGGGGCTCGAGAATGCGCGCTTCGCCCGGCTCGGCGGCATTCACCGCAACACCTTCCTCAACGCGCCCACCCTGCTCGACGCCGAGATGCGGCTGCGCACGCGCCCGCATATCCGCTTTGCCGGGCAGATCACCGGCGTCGAGGGCTATGTCGAGAGCGCGGCGATGGGGCTCGTGGCCGGGCGGCTCGCCGCCGGCGAGATCCTGGGCCATCCGGCGGGCACGCCGCCGCCCGAGACGGCGATGGGCGCGCTGATCAATCACATCACCGGCGGCGCCGACGCCAAGACATTCCAGCCCATGAACGTCAATTTCGGCCTCTTCCCGCCCATCGAGGCGCGGGGCGGGCGCCGGGGCCGGCGCGACCGCTACAAGGCCTATACAGACCGCGCCAAGACGGCTTTCAATCAGTGGCTTGCGGCGCAACGCTGCGATGCCGCCTGAAGCTTGCCGGACCCGTTTCGCGCCTTCCCCGACGGGACTCCTGCATCTCGGGCATGCCTTTTCGGCGCTCACGGCGCATGATCGGGCGACCGCGGCGCGCGGGACGATGCTGCTGCGGATCGAGGATATCGACACGCCGCGCTGCAAGCCGGAATTCGAGGCGGCGATCCTCGAGGATCTGCGCTGGCTCGGGCTCGACTGGCCGGAGCCGGTGCTGCGCCAGTCGGAGCGCCACGCCGCTTATCGCGCCGCGCTCGACGCGCTCATCGCGCAGGGCGTGTGCTACCCGTGCCGCTGCACGCGCCGCGACATCCGCGCCGCGCAATCGGCGCCGCACAGCCCCGCCCCCGCCTATCCGGGCACCTGCCGGGGCCGGCCGATGGCCGAGGCTGGCGCGGATGACGCGATCCGCCTCGACATGGCGCGCGCGCTTGACGCGGCGGGTGCCGGGCTTGGCTTCGAGGAGACGGGTCCGGAGCGCGCCGGCTGGCACGCGCTCGATCCGGCGGCGCTGCAGCACGAGATCGGCGATGTGGTGCTCGCGCGGCGCGATATCGGCACCTCCTATCACATCGCCGTCATCATCGACGACTCCGCGCAGGGCATCACCGAGGTCGTGCGGGGCATGGACCTGTTCGATCAGACGCCGCTGCACCGGCTGCTGCAGGCGCTGCTCGGGCTCCGCGCGCCGGTCTGGCACCATCACCGGCTGATCCGCGACGAGGACGGCCGGCGCCTCGCCAAGCGCGACGATGCGCGCGCGATCCGGCGCTACCGCGACAACGGGCTGAGCCCGGGCGATCTGCGCGCGCGGCTCGGCCTCACGCCACCGGCGCCATGATCTCGACCTCCTCGCCGTCACGAAGCGCTGTATAGAAGCAGCTTTCGCGGCCGGTGTGACAGGCGGGGCCGGTCTGCTCGATGAGCGCGAGCAGGCAATCGCGGTCGCAATCGATGCGCAGCTCGCGCAGCGCCTGCACATGGCCGCTCGTCTCGCCCTTGACCCAGAAGGCCTGCCGCGATCGCGACCAGTAGGTCATCCGCCCGTTCGCGAGCGTGCGTGCCACCGCCTCGGCGTTCATCCACGCCATCATCAGCACCGCGCCGCTTGCATGATCCTGTGCGATGACCGGGATGAGTCCGTTCGCATCGTATCGCAGGGTTGCCGGGTCGAATGCCATGTCGCTATCCTTTCCACCGCGCTGCAAGCGCCCTAGGTAGCGGGGCGCAGCGATGGGGGAAAGACGTGAGCACCGAAACCGACCTGATCAAGCTCTATTCGGGCCGCATCCTCGAGCTTGCGGCCGACATTCCGCATGCCGAGCGGCTCGCGGCCCCGATGGCCAGCGCCAAGCGCCGCTCGCCGCTGTGCGGCTCGACGGTGACGGCGGATGTCACGCTGCGCGACGGCCGCGTCGCGGAATTCGGCCAGGAGGTGAAGGCCTGCGCGCTCGGGCAGGCGGCGGCGGCGGTGCTCGGTGCGAATATCATCGGGCGCGACCGTTCAGCGATCGCACGGGCGCGTGATGACCTGCACGCGATGCTCAAGGAGGGCGGCGATGCCCCGGCCCCGCCCTTCGACGGGCTCGAGGTGCTGCTGCCGGCGCGCGACTACAAGAATCGCCACGCCTCGATCATGCTCGCCTTCGACGCGACGCTCGAAGCGATCGACGAGGCGGCCAAGGCCGACTGCGCCTGAACCGACGGATTGTACTGAAAAGGCCGCCGCACCGGGTCGGCGCGGCGGCAAGTGGCGTGTCTGAATGTCGGACGGGATGCGCGCGGGACAGGGGCGCATCCCGTGGCGGCGCAACGCCGCCGTCAGACCGCTGGGCAGATCAGAACAGAAGCGGAAGGTGCAGTCCGGCCCAGAGCAGGACCGCAAGCGAGGTCGCGCCGATTGCGTCCTGCAGGAGTGTGGGCCGCGAACGCGCAATAACGCAGGTTAGTTCGTCGAGCATTTTCTGGCCTTCCGTTACGGTGTTGTTATTTTGTTCTCATATTTCGCCGCGCCGATCAAGAACTTTTTAAGAACTTACGAGAACAAACGAGATCACCCCACACGCAGAAGGCGAATTGCCTTGTCGCGCTCCATCAGCCAGAACAGCACCCGCGCGGCCGCACCGCGCTCGGAGGCGAGCCTGGGGTCGCTTGCGAGCAGGGCGCGCGCATCGCTCTGCGCGAGCGCCATCAGCCCGGTCTGTCGTTCGAGATCGGCCACGCGAAACCGCGGCAGCCCCGATTGCGCCGTGCCCATCAGATCCCCGGCGCCGCGAATCGCGAGATCCTCCTCGGCGATGCGAAAGCCGTCCTCGGTTTCGCGCAGGATCTGCAGGCGCCGCCGGGCCGACTCCGACAGCGGAGGCGCATAAAGCAGCAGGCAGGTCGACTCGGCCGTGCCGCGCCCGACCCGCCCGCGAAGCTGATGCAGCTGCGCAAGGCCAAAACTCTCGGCCCGCTCGATGACCATGATCGTCGCATTGGGCACATTGACGCCGACCTCGATCACCGTCGTGGCCACGAGCACGCCGGTCTCGCCCGCATCGAAGCGTGCCATCGCCGCGTCCTTCTGCGCCGCCGGCATCTGGCCGTGCACCAGATCGACGACGCCCTCGCCGAGCGCCGCGCGCAGATGCCGAAACCGCGTCTCCGCCGAGGTCAGATCGACACTCTCGCTCTCCTCCACGAGCGGGCAGACCCAGTACGCCTGGCGCCCGGCGGCGAGCGCGTCGCGCAGATGCGCGACCACCTCCTCGAGCCGCGCCGCCGAAACCAGCGCCGTGCGGATCGGCCGGCGGCCGGGCGGCTTCTCGTCGAGCTGCGAGACATCCATGTCGCCATACTGCGCCAGCGCGAGGCTGCGCGGGATCGGCGTCGCCGTCATCACGAGCACATCCGCCGCCGCCCCCTTGGCGCCGAGTTCCATGCGCTGCGCCACCCCGAAACGGTGCTGCTCGTCCACGATCGCGAGGCGCAGATCGGCGAAGGTCACGTCGCGCTGAAAGAGGGAATGGGTGCCGACGAGGATCTGCATGGCCCCGGAGGCGAGCGCCTCCAGCTTGGCGGCGCGCGCGGCGCCCTTGTCTTCGCCGGTCAGCAGGTCGAGGCGCACCCCGGCCGCGTCGGCGAGCGGCGCGAGGCTGTC
Organism: Paracoccaceae bacterium; assembly: GCA_003550665.1. Classification (GTDB taxonomy): domain Bacteria; phylum Pseudomonadota; class Alphaproteobacteria; order Rhodobacterales; family Rhodobacteraceae; genus Alkalilacustris. The sequence goes on from PUKW01000349.1 coordinate 12,926, forward strand.
GTAATGCTGCCGCGCGAGAAGTCCGGTGGGCGCCATGAGCGCGCCCTGCCCGCCCGATTCGACCGCGATCAGCAACGCCATCAGCGCCACGAGCGTCTTGCCTGCGCCGACATCGCCCTGCAGCAGCCGGCTCATCCGGGTTCCGGCGGCCATGTCGGCGCTGATCTCTGCGATCGTGCGCTCCTGCGCGGCGGTAAGAGTAAAATCGAGCGCGTCGAGCACCTTGCGTTGCAGCGCGCCGGTCCCGCGCACGGCCCGCCCGCGCTGTCGGCGCTGCGCGGCGCGGGCTAGCGCCATGGCGAGCTGATGGGCGAAAAGCTCGTCATAGGCCAGCCGCCGCCGCGCCGGGGCATCGGGCGACAGCGCGGCCATGTCCTCGGGCGCATGCCCCGCCTTGAGCGCCGCACGCCAGCAGGGCCAGCCCTCGCGCGCCATGAGCGCAGGGTCGATCCATTCCGCCAGGTCCGGCGCGCGGGCGAGCGCGGCCGCCGCGGCCTTGTGCATCACCCGCTGCGTGACGCCCTCGGTGAGCGGATAGACCGGCTCGAAGCCCGGCAGATCACCGGCCTCCTCGGGCGGCAGGATATGATCGGGATGCACCATCTGGGCGACGCCGTCGAACAGCTCGAGCCGCCCGGAAACCAGCCGCCGGTGCCCCGTCGGGAGCTGCTCCTGCAGCCAGGCACCCCGGGCATGGAAAAACACGAGCTCGAAATCGACTTCGGCGTCGGAAACCTGCACGCGATGAGGCCGGCCCTTGGACGCGGCCGGCAGGTGGCGGCGCACCGCGACTTCGACGGTGACGACGCAGGGCGGCGTGACCTCGCGGATCGTGGCGCGGCGGCTGCGGTCGATCCCCGAATGCGGTAGCGTGAAGAGCAGATCGCGCGGCGTGGCGATATCGAGCCCGCCAAGGCGCTGCGCCGTGCGCGCACCGATGCCGGGCAGCGTGTCGAGCCCGGCAAAGAGCGCGAACAGGATCTCGGGCCGCCCCGCCACGGCTCAGCCCCCGCGCGCGAGCGCGAGCCACGCCTCCTCGTCGATCACCTCGACGCCGAGCTCGGTGGCCTTTTTCGCCTTCGAACCCGCACCCGGCCCGGCCACCACGAGATCGGTCTTCGACGACACCGACCCCGCGACCTTCGCGCCGAGCGCCTCGGCGCGGGCCTTGGCCTCGGCGCGTGTCATGTGCTCGAGCGTGCCGGTGAAGACGACCGTCTTGCCAGCGACCGGGCTGTCGGCGGGGCCCGCGGTCTCGGCGTCGACGATCTCGAGCTGTGCGGCGAGCCGATCGATCGAGGCCCTCTCGGCGGGCTGATGGAAGGCCGTCACCAGCGCCTGCGCCATCACCGCGCCGACCCCGTCGATCGACAGCAGCGAGTCCCATTCCGGCCCCTGCCCGATCTCGGCGCGGTCCATCGCCTGAGCGAGCGCCGCCCAGCTGCCGTAATGGCGTGCCAGAAGGGCCGCCGCCGATTCGCCGACATGGCGGATGCCCAGCGCGAAGATCAGACGGGCGAGCGGAACCCGGCGGCTGGATTCGATGGCGCTGAAGAGGTTGCGCGCGGATTTCTCGCCCCAACCCTCGCGGTTCTTGAGCTGGCGCGGCCCGGAGCCGAATCGCTCCTCGATCGTGAAGATGTCGGCCGGTTCCGCGATCCAGCCGTCGCGGTAGAGCGCCTCGACCTGCCTGCCGCCCAGCCCGTCGATATCGAGCGCGCCGCGGGCGACGAAATGCTTGAGCTTCTCGACCGCCTGCGCCGGGCACGCCATGCCGCCGGTGCAGCGGCGCGCCGCGTCGCCCTCCTCGCGCACGGCCGCGGCGCCGCATCGCGGGCATTGGCGCGGAAACGCGAAGGGACGCGCATCGGCGGGCCGGCGCGAAAGATCGACATCGCGGATCTTGGGGATCACATCACCGGCGCGGTAGACCTCGACCCAGTCGCCCTCGCGGATGTCCTTGCCGTCGCGGATCGTCGCACCGGCGGCGTCGCGCGCGGCGATGTAGTCCTCGTTGTGCAGCGTCGCGTTGGAGACGACCACACCGCCGACGGTGACCGGCGCAAGCCGCGCGACGGGGCTCAGCGTGCCGGTTCGGCCGACCTGTATGTCGATCGCCTCGAGCCGGGTCCAGGCGAGCTCGGCGGGAAACTTGCGCGCGATCGCCCAGCGCGGCGTGGTCGAGCGGAACCCCAGCCGATCCTGCAGCGCGAGGTCGTCGAGCTTGTATACGACCCCGTCGATATCGTAGCCGAGCGTGGCGCGGCGCTGCTCGATCTCCTGGTAGGCCGCGCGCATCGTTGCCATGTCGGCGCAGCGCCGCGTCAGCGGGTTGATCACGAAACCGAGCGCGCCGAGCCGCTCCAGCGCGCCCATCTGGGTCTGCGCCAGCGGCTCGGAGAGCACGCCCCAGGCATAGGCGAAAAAGCGCAACGGGCGCGCGCGGGTGATCTGCGCATCGAGTTGGCGCAGCGATCCGGCGGCCGCGTTGCGCGGGTTGGCGAAAGCCTTGCCGCCGCGCGCGGATTGGCGCGCATTGAGCGCGGCGAAATCGTCATGCGCCATGTAGACCTCGCCGCGCACCTCCAGAAGGTCCGGCGCGCCGTCGAGCTGGTCGGGCACATCCGCGATGGTGCGGGCATTGGCAGTGACGTTCTCGCCGGTCTCGCCGTCGCCGCGCGTGGCGGCGCGCACGAGCCGGCCCGCCTCGTAGCGCAGGGCGAGCGAGACGCCGTCGATCTTGGGCTCGGCGGTGAAGGTCAGCGCGGTCTGTGCATCAAGGCCGAGATAGCGCCGGATGCCCGCAACGAACGCGTCGAGCTCATCGTCGCTGAAGGCATTGCCGAGGCTGAGCATGTGCACCTCGTGGCGCACCTTCTCGAAGCGTTCGGCCGGCGGCGCACCGACCTGGTCGCTGGGGCTGTCATCACGCTTGAGATGCGGGAATCGCGCCTCGATCGCGGCGTTGCGCCGCTTGAGCGCATCGTAATCCGCGTCGGTGATCCGCGGGTTGTCGGCGCCGTGATAGGCGAGATCGGCCCGTGTAATCTCTTCGGCGAGCCGGGCGAGCTCCGCGCGCGCCTCGGCCTCGGTGAGCGCGTCGAGCTCCGAGTTGCCGGTCATGTTGTCCTCGCCGGGCTGCCACCACCGTGATCGTGATAGGTGGCCTGCCTGCCGAGGTCCAGACGCAACCGCCTCCGGCCCTCAGGCCTCGAGGGCGACGCGACCGCTGCTGACTTCGGGCACCGGATCACGCAGGACGTAGCCGCGCCCCCAGACCGTCTCGATGTAATTCTCGCCACCCGTGGCTTCGGCGAGCTTCTTGCGCAACTTGCAGATGAACACATCGATGATCTTGAGCTCGGGCTCGTCCATCCCGCCATAGAGATGATTGAGAAACATCTCCTTGGTCAGCGTCGTGCCCTTGCGCAGGCTCAGCAGCTCGAACATCTGGTATTCCTTGCCGGTCAGATGCACGGCCCGGCCATCGACCTCGACGGTCTTGGCGTCGAGATTGACGTCGACGCGCCCGGTGCGAATGATGGATTGCGAGTGGCCCTGGCTCCGGCGGATGATGGCATGGATGCGCGCGACGAGTTCCTCGCGGTGGAACGGCTTGGTCAGGTAGTCATCCGCACCGTTGCCGAAGCCCCTGATCTTGCTTTCGGTGTCGTCATCGCCCGTGAGGATCAGGATCGGTGTATCGACCCGCGCGCCGCGCAGCTGGCGCAGAACCTCGTGTCCGGCCATGTCCGGCAGGTTGAGATCGAGCAGGATCAGATCGTAGTCGTAGAGCTTCGCCAGATCGATCGCCTCCTCGCCGATATCGGTGCAGTAGACGTTCAGATTGGCGTGGGTCAGCATCAGCTCGATGCTGCGCTGCGTAGTCGGGTCGTCTTCCACCAACAGGACGCGCATGGCAACTTCTCCGGATTGAAACCTTTGTGCCCTCACACTGGGCGTTAATAGTTAACCGGCCCTTACGCTGACATGTCTGCGCCGAATTGCAACCTAAAGTTGACGATATTTCTTTGTCGCGGTGACCTTGAGGGCACCCTTTCCGAAACGCGTTGCAGCGTTGCACCAATGCTCGAACTCCTCGTCGGACAGCGCATAGCGGCGCAGCGCATCCTCGCGCGTGATCAGCCCCGTCGCCACGGCCCGCACCACGGCGAGCTTGCGACTGGCCACCCAGCGCGACGTGTTCGGATCCGGCAGGTCGGCCCGCGTCATGATCGTGCCATCCGGCAACGTGACGGCGCCCGGCCCCTCGGATCGCTTGATATACATGGCCAACATCCCCTGAACAGTCCCCGCCACGATCATTGTGTGACAGCGTTAAGGGGGCGTTGCCGGCGGGGTTGAGAGTATCGCGCATTTTCTATATTTCGCAGGGTAAGCACGGAGATAACGATGGCCCTCGACAGCATGCATCCGCTCAACTCGCTGGGGCTGGCCAAGCCGCCGGCGCAGACGCGCGTGATCGTCGCGATGTCGGGCGGGGTGGACAGCTCGGTCGTCGCGGCGATGCTCCATGACGAGGGCTATGACGTGGTGGGAATCACGTTGCAGCTCTATGATCACGGTGCGGCGCTCGCCAAGAAAGGAGCGTGCTGCGCGGGGCGCGATATCCACGATGCGCGTCGCGTCGCCGAGGCGCGCGGCTTTGCGCATTACGTGCTCGATTACGAGAACGCCTTTCGCGACGCGGTGATCGACGAGTTCGCCGACAGCTACCTCGCCGGGGCCACCCCGGTGCCCTGCATCCGCTGCAACGAGCGGGTGAAGTTTCGCGACCTGCTGGAGACGGCGAAGGATCTCGACGCCGACTGCATGGCGACGGGCCACTACATCCAGCGCAGGACGGGCCCCGCGCGGGCCGAGCTGCATATGGCCGCCGATCCCGTGCGCGACCAGTCCTATTTCCTGTTCTCGACGACGCAGGAGCAGCTCGACTATCTGCGCTTCCCGCTCGGGCACCTGGAGAACAAGGACGCCACGCGCCGGCTCGCGCAGCAATACGGGCTGAGCGTCGCCGACAAGCCCGACAGCCAGGATATCTGCTTCGTTCCCGATGGCGACTACGCGAAGGTCATCGAGAAGCTGCGCCCTGGCGCCGCGGAGCCGGGCGAGATCGTCCACGCCGATGGCCGGGTGCTCGGCACGCATCCCGGCGTGATACACTTCACCATCGGGCAGCGCCGCGGGCTCGGCATCGGCGGGCTCGAGGAGCCGCTTTATGTGGTGCGGCTGGACCCGGAAACGCGGCGCGTCGTGGTCGGGCCGCGGGCGATGCTGGCGACGCGCCGGGTGCCGGTGCGCGAGGTCAACTGGCTCGGCGACGCCCCGCTCCAGAGCCGGGACGAATGGCCGCTTTCGGTCAAGCTGCGCTCGACACGCCCGCCGCGCGAGGCGGTCCTGCGCCCGACGGGCCCCGACAGCGGCGAGGTCGAGTTGATCGCGCCGGAGGAGGGCGTCAGCCCCGGCCAGGCCTGCGTTTTCTACGAGCCGGGGGGCAGCCGCGTCTTCGGCGGCGGCTGGATCACCCGCGGCTGATCCGCTTGCCCCCCTCCGACCCCGCCGCTAGCCTCGGGCCCAAGCAACGGAACGGGGACGCCATGAACGAGACAACGCATGCGCGCCGGATGCCGGGCCTGCCCGGTTGGGGTCTCGGCATTCTCTATGTCGTGATCGTGGCGCTGCCGCTGCTGCTCGCCGCGCTCGGGGATGTCGAGCCGTTCGATATCTGGGCCGAACTCGCCGCGGCGACAGGGATCGCGGGGGGCGTGATGATGCTGCTGCAGCTTGTCAGCAGTGGCCGCTTCGAGACGCTGTCGGGGCGCATCGGCATCGACGTGACGATGGGGTTTCACAAATGGGCCGCGCCGATCGCGCTGGTGCTGGTGCTGCTGCATCCGCTGCTGCTGGTGGGGCCGTGGGACGACCCGGCCCGCTCGGCGCAGCGGCTCTGGGCGATGTTCACGGGCGAGCGGCTGCGCGACGGGGTGGCGGCGCTGGTGATCCTTCTGGCGATCATCGGGCTCGGGATCTTTCGCGAGAAGCTGCCGGTGCGCTACGAGATCTGGCGCGCGACCCATGCATTGATGGCGCTGGCGCTGGTTATCCTGACGGTGGTGCATGCGCGCGCGCACGGCATCTATGCGGCCGAGCCGCTCTCGGGGGCGTTCTGGATCGCGCTCGGCATCGCGGTGGTCGCGCCGATGCTGTGGGTCTATGCGCGCAAGCCGCGCGATCTCGCCCGCCATCGCTGGAAGGTCAGCGGGGTGCGCAAGCTTGCGCACAAGCTGTGGGAGCTGACCCTGACGAGCGGAACCGGCACGCCGCTGCGCTACGAGGCGGGGCAGTTCGCCTGGATCAACGCCACCCACAGGCGCGTGCCGCTCGCGGATAACCCGTTCTCCTTCTCCTCGGCGCCGGGCGACGGCACGCGGCTGCAATTCATCATCCAGGAGGCCGGCGATTTCACGCGTACCGTCGGCGATCTGCCCGAGGGACGGCCCGTCGCGCTCGACGCGCCGCATGGCAGCTTCACCGCCGCGCGGCGCGATGGTGACGCGATCCTGCTCATCGGCGGCGGCGTGGGCGTGGCGCCGATCGTGGGTATCCTCGCCGATCTCGCGGCGCGGGGCGAGACGCGGCCGGTGCGGCTGATCTATGCGGCGCGCGACCGGGCATCGCTCATCGATCCGGCGGAGTTCGAGCCGATGCTCGCCGGGCTCGACTCGCGCGCGCTTTATCTCGTGGACGAGGACACCGACGATTCGCGGCTCGGGCGCGGCCCCATCGGCGATGGGCACCTGCGAGCCATGCTCGACGGCATCGACCCGGCGCGGGCCTCCGCGCTGCTGTGCGGGCCCGGCGCGATGATGGTCGCCGTGACCGATACGCTCAACGATATCGGGGTGCCGCTCGACAGCATCGAATACGAGCGCTTCGACTACAGCGACGGGGCGCAGTCACGCAAGGATCGCCGGATTCTCACGCGGTTCCGGCTGACGGGCGCTGCGGTCGCCCTCGCCGCGCTCGCCTTCGCCCTGCGCTAGAGCGCGTCGCGTTCATTCGCATTCACGCGCCGCTCTCTAACCTCTTGAAATCGCATGTCCGAGGAGCGGAAAACCGGTCCCCTACTTTTGCGCGACATGCGCTAGAGATCGAGCAGATAGGCGATGATGTCGGCGCGGTCCTGATCGTCCTCGGCATAGTGATCGACGAGGAATTCGTCGAGCCACTCGGCGCGCTCCTCGTCATCGCCCTCGATGTCGCGCATGAAGCGCTCGGGACGGGCATGACACTCGACGCAGCTTGCGTCATAGGCATCAACGCCGCGGTCGATATCGCCGACGATCTCGTCATCTGCAAAGGCCATCGGCGCGGCGAGAAGGGCCGCCGCGACGGCCGCGAAACGGATGAGCATGACAAACCTCCGGGTTTCACTGCACCTCGCCAGCATGCGGCGCAATGCCGCGTTTGCCAAGGAATTCCAGCACCGAGTCCGCCGCGCGCTGCCCCGGTGGCGGGCCGCCCTGCCCCAGCCGCGCCATCGTCTGCCCGATCGCGGCGCGCTGCGCGGCCCGCTCGGGCCCGTCGCGCAGGAGCGCGTCGAGCGCCGGGGCCATGCGATTGGCGCGGCAATCGCGGCCGAGGAATTCCGGCACCGCGCGCGTTTCGCTGACCAGATTGACCAGCGTGACCGTGTCGATGCGCAGCAACCGCGCCATGGCGAACCGCGTCAGCGGCGCCATGTCGTAGCCGATCACCATCGGCACCCCCGCCGCCGCCAGCTCCAGCGAAACCGTCCCCGACGCCGCGAGCGCCGCATCGGCGGCGGCGAAGGCGGCGTGCTTGTCATCCGGCCCGAGCACCACCGGCGCCCCCGGCCAATCCGCCAGCTGCGCCTGCGCAAATTCCGCCGTCGCCGGCACCGTCGCAACCGCGACGCGCAAACCCGGATGCGCCTGCGCCACCTGCTGCAGGGTCGCGCCGAAGCGCGGCGCGAGCCGCTCGATCTCGCCGCGGCGTGAGCCGGGCAGGCCCAGCACCAGCGGCGCCCCGGGCGCGATCGCATGCGCCGCGCGAAACGCCGCCGCATCCGCCGCCGCGGCCCGCGGCGCCGCGACCACCGGATGCCCCACGAAATCACAGCTTATCCCCGCAGCATGCATGTATGGCGGCTCGAAGGGCAGAAGCGCGAGCACATGATCGACCACGCCCGCCATGCGCCGCGCCCGCCCCGGCCGCCATGCCCAGACCGACGGCGCAACGTAATGCACCACCGGCAGGTCGGGCCGCGCCGCGCGGACCTGCCGCGCCACACGCAGGCAGAAATCCGGGCTGTCGATCCCGATGAGCACATCGGGGCGCGCGGCGATGACGGCGTCGGCCGTCTCGCGAATCCGGCGCTTGAGCTGGCGATATTTCGGCAGGATCTCCGCCAGCCCCATCACCGACAGCTCCGCCATAGGAAAGCGGCTCTCAAGCCCCTGCGTCGCCATGCCGGAGCCACCGACCCCGATGAAATCGATATCGCGAACCCGCGCGCGCAGCCCCGCCATGAGGGCCGCGCCGAGCGCATCGCCCGACGCCTCCCCAGCGATCACGAAGGCGCGCATCACCGCGCCCAGAGCAGCAGATCCAGCTCGTCGGCGACGCGCACGGCCTCGGCGCGGTCGAGCAGCATCACCCCGCCCGCCTCGAAGGCGACCCCGCCGAGACCTGCGGCCGCCGCCGCGCGCAGCGTCTGCGGGCCGAGCGCGGGCAGGTCGATGCGCCGGTCCTGGCCGGGCTTGGCGGCCTTGTAGAGCAGCCCGCGCGCGCCCGCCGGATCGGGGCGCATCGGCGGCAGCGCCGCGAGCCCTGCGAGCATCGCATCGGTGCCGGGCAGCGCCTCGACAGCAAGGCACAGCCCCTGCGACACGACCGCCCCCTGCCCGACATCCACCGCGCCGAGGGCGGCGACGATCTCGGCCGCGCGCGCCGCATCGGCGGCGTCGCCCTTGCCGGGCTGACGCGCCGAAAGCACCCCCGCCGCGGGAACCAGGCCGGGCGCGACATCGGCGGCCCCGACCACGTCGAGCCCCGCCTCCTCGAAGATCGCGATCACCTCGCGCAGCGTTGCGTCGTCGCCCGACTGCATCGCGCCGAGCAGGCGCGGCACCATTGCCGCGGTGCGCGGATCGAAGGCCCCCGGGTCGAGCCGGGGCCGCTGCGCCGCGCCGGCAAAGACCACGCGCCCAACGCCTTGCTCGTGCAGCGCATCCAGAAACGGCAGCAGCCGCTCGACCCGGAAACGCAGATCCGGCGCGCCGAGCTCCGCGGCAAGCCCCGCCCCCTCGGGCGCCGCGATCAGAGGCGGCACCTCCAGCGCGTCACGCAGGAGTTCCGGAAGCCGGCCCGACCCGGCGATAATGGCAAGACGCTCGCCCATGCCTTACACGGGATGCAGGAAGGCACGCTGCGACGGCTCGAGCAGGAAACCGGCCATCTCGCGCACATGCGGATCGGGGCTGTCGAGCAGCGCGCGCGCCCGCTCCGAGAGCGCCCCCTCGCCATGGGCGAGCGCGTCATAGGCCGCGCGCATCGCCGCGATGCCCGCGCGGTCGAGCCCGCGCCGCTTCAGCCCCACGAGGTTGAGCCCCTCGAGCCTGCCGCGCGGCCCCTGTACGAGCCCGTAGGGCATGACGTCATGGGTCACCATCGTCACCGCGCCGATGATCGCCCCCGGACCGATGCGCACATGCTGATGCACGCCGGACAGCCCGCCGATGATCACCCCGTCGCCGATCACGCAGTGCCCGGCCAGCGCGGCCTGGTTGGCGAGGATGACACCGTCACCGACGCGCGCATCGTGGCCGACATGCGCGCCGGTCATGAACAGGCAGTCATCGCCGACCTGCGTGACCCCGCCGCCGCCCTCGGTGCCGGGGTTGAGCGTCGCCGCCTCGCGGATGCGGCAGCGCGCGCCGATCACGAGCCGCGTCGCCTCGCCCGCATATTTCAGGTCCTGGGGCGCCTCGCCGACACAGGCGAAGGGAAAGACGACACTCCCGGAACCGATTTCCGTCCTCCCGGTGACGACGACATGGCTGCGCAGCTCGACCCCCTCCGCGAGCACGACCTCGGGCCCCACCAGCGAAAACGGCCCGATCACGCATCCCGCACCGATCCGCGCACCCGCCTCGATGACGGCGGAGCGGTGGATCAGCGCCTCGGGATGCACGGTCATCGCGCTACCCCGCGCTCTCGCCGGTGTTTATCATCGCCGCGAATTCGGCTTCGGCGGCAAGCTCGCCATCCACCCGCGCCTCGCCCCGGAACTTCCAGACCTTGCCGCGCCCGCGCAGCACCGTCACGTGAAGCTCGACGACATCGCCGGGGACGACCTTGCGGCGAAACTTGCAGTTGTCGATATTCATGAAATAGACCAGCGGCCCCTTGTCCACGAGATCGAGCGTCAGCCCGACGAGCACCGCCGAGGTCTGCGCGAGGGCCTCCACGATCAGGACGCCGGGCATCACCGGCTCGGCCGGGAAATGACCCTGGAAATGCGGCTCGTTGAAGGAGACGTTCTTGATCCCCGTCGCGGCGGTGCCGGGCTCGATGTCGCGCACCCGATCGACGAAAAGAAACGGGTAGCGATGCGGGATCAGCCGCTGGATCAGGCCGATATCGGCCTCGGTCGGAATCTCGCCGCGCTGCGCCGCCCCGGTCATCACCCGCTCCCCGCTGCGCCGGATCCCGCGCCCGGCCGCGCTTGCCTAGCAACTCGCCCGCGTCCTGACAAGGCGCGGCTCAAGGGTCGGTTTCGGGAATGGACAGCTCGAGCGGCGGGCCCTCCGGCGCGTCGTGATCGCCGGGCTCGACCGGGTCGAGGTCGCGGTCATCGTCCTCGACGATTTCCGCCACCTCACCCTCCTCGACCGGCTCGCCTTCGCCGAGTGCCTCGTCGAGCCGCGCGATGGCCTCGTCGGTGATGTCGAAGCGCGGGCTCGACAGGATCACGGCGCGGTCGTCGAGGATCGCCGCAACGCCGTGTTCCTCCAGAAGCTCTCCGAGGATCGGCAGCGCGGCCTCGAAGAAGCGCTGCTGCTCGGCCTCGCCCCGGCGCGAGATGGCGCGGCTCTTCTCTTCCTGGGTGCGGCGGATCTCGGTGACGCGGGCGTCAAATTCATCGGCGAGCTCGCGGAATTCGGACGGTTCGAGCTCGCCGCGCTTCTCGCTCAGCTCGCGCTCTTCCTCGGCGAGCTCGGACTCGATGCGCCGGTTCTCGGCGGCAAGCTCGCGCGACGCCGCGTCGAGCTCTTCTGCCACGCGCTGGCCGAAGCGGGAGTCCTGGAACAATCGCTCCTGATCGAGGGTGCGCACCTCGCCATCCGGGCCGGGCGCGAGCTGTGCTGCAGCGGGCGTCGCCCAGACCATGAGCGCGACGAGCGCGGCGAGCCGAAAGAGACCCGCCGCCCGCATCAGAATCGCGTGGAGACGGTCAGGTCGAAATTGCGCTCCTCGTCGAAGTCTTCCTTGAGAAGCGCGCGCGAGAAGTCGAAACGCAGCGGTCCGATGGGCGTATCCCAGAAGACCGAGAAACCGACCGCCGAGCGCAGGCTGAAATCGTCACTGCCACGCAGCTCGGCACCGTCGGTGTTGTCGAGTCCCCAGGTCGTGCCGACATCGAGGAACAGGCCGCCATCGATGCCGTATTCCTCGGGCAGGCCGAGCGGGAAATCGGCCTCGAAGCGCGCGACGATGAAGTTGTTGCCGCCGAGCGCATCCTCGTTCTCGGCAGCGAAATCGCGCGGGCCGATGCCGTTGAATTGAAAGCCGCGCATCTCGCGATTGAGCGCGAAGCGCTCCAGCACGCGGCTGTCGCCGTCGATCATGCTCAGATTGCCGCCCTCGAGTTCGGCGCGCAGCGTGACCTCCTCGCTCATGATGCGACGCTCCACGCCGGCGAGCGCGGTGGACTTGATGTAGCGCTGGTCGCCGCCGAGCCCGGCGAAGTCCTGGCGAAAACGCAGATAGTAATCCATCACCGGATTGAGCCCGGCTTCGCGCGTGTCATAGCGATAGGTATAGCCCACGGAGCTCGTGTAGTCGCCGAAGCCCTCCTCGCGCTGCAGGACCGCCGAGGACTCGTCGCTCACCCCGCGCAGCGAGTCGCGCGAGACCCGGTAGCGCAGGCTCAGCCGGCCCTGCTCGCTGACCGGAAAGCCGAGCGAGGTCTCGACCCCGATATTGCGCGTGTTGTAGGCGGCGTTGAAGCGCTCCGTCTCCTGCCAGTAGGCCGAGGCGCTGAGCTCGAGATCACGGTCGAGGAAATAGGGCTCGGTGAAGGTGATCGAGGTGTCCTGGGTGTCGGTGCCGAAGCCGAGCGAGATGTCGAGCTCCTGACCGCGGCCGAAGAGATTGGCCTCGCGGAAGGTCGCCACGCCGCCGAGGCCGGCATCGATGCCGTAGCTCACGCCGAAACCGATCGAGCCCGAGGGCTGCTCCTCGACATCGACCACCACGACGACCTGATCGTCGGCCGAGCCCTCCTCGGTGCGCACCTGGGCATCGCCGATGTATTCGAGATCCCGGATCCGATCCGCGGCGCGGGTGAGCTCGCGCGGGTTGAACGGATCGCCCTCGACCGTGTCGAAGTGGCGCCGAATCACGCTGTCGCGGGGGTTGGTGTTGCCGCGAATATCGATCCGCTCGACGAAGAGCCGCTCGGCCTGGCGCAGCACGAAGGTCACGTCCACCGTCCCCGCGGTCTCGTTGCGCGACAGGCTCGGCTCCACCTCGACGAAGCGCAGGCCCTGACGATCAGCCACGCGCTCGAGCCGGGTGATGGCGTTCTCGATGCGCGCCGGCGAATAGGTCGTACCCGAGCGCAGCCGCAGTTCCTCGCGGAACGGCGCCGCCTCGACGCCCTGGATCTCGCTGCGCACGTCGGTGCCGGCGATGTCGAAGGACTGCCCCTCGCGGATGTTGAAGGTCAGAAAAAAGGCATCGCGCTCCTGCGACATCTCCGGGGTGGCCGACAGCACCTCGAAATCGAGATAGCCGCGCGCGAGGTAGAAGTCGCGCAGCGCGTCGCGATCGGCGTCCACGCGCTCGGCGGCGAACCGGTCGCGGCTGATGAAGCTGCGCAGAAGCCCGGCCTGCTTGGTCTCGATGGCGCGACGCAGGCGGCGGTCCGAATACTCGCGGTTGCCCACGAAGGAGACGCGTTCGACCTCCGTGGTCGCCCCTTCATTGACCTCGAAGACGAGCGAGGCGCGGTTGCCAGAGCGCGGGATGATGCGCGGCGTGACCTCGGCGGCGTAGCGGCCGCGCTGGCGGTAGAGCGTGGCGAGCTCGGAGGCGTCGGACTCGGCGGTCGACGGCGAGAAGGGCCGACCCTGCTGCGACTGTACCGCCTCGCGCAGGTCGTCATCGTCAATGCGGTCGTTGCCCTCGAAGTTGATCACGTCGATCACCGGATACTCGCTGACCCGGATCACCAGCGTGTTGCCATCGGGCACGAATTCGACATCCTCGAACAGGCCCGTTTCCACGAGCCGCTGATAACCGTCATTGACCTCGGAGGCGCTGAGCGCCTGCCCCGGCGAAATCTCGGCCTGGCCGGTGATCGTCTGGTCGGTGACGCGCTCGTTGCCCTCGATGCGGATGGTGTCGAAACGAAAATCCTGCGCCGTCGCAGGGGCGGAGATCGCGGCTGCGCTCACCGCCAGGCAGAACGTGAACGCCGCACGTCGCGCGGCCATGCCGCGGCTCGCGTTTCGCCCGGCGAGGGCCCTCATCCTGTCGCGCATCTGATTGTCCGTCCCGCCATGTGTTTATACGATCTGCGTAGCGGCAAAGCCCCCGATTGTCAAAGCGGGGGACAGGGCCGGCGGGCCGGTGTGTCAGGGACAGAACAGATCGTTCGTGACCGCGAAAACCATCAACGAGACAAGGAGCACGAGCCCCGTCATCATCAGCGCGTTGACCACCCGATCACTCGGCGGTCGTCCGGCGACGGCCTCGTAGGCGTGAAAGACGAGATGGCCGCCATCGAGCACGGGAATCGGGAACAGATTCACGAGCCCGATCGCCGTCGAGAGCACGGCGATGAACCAGATGAAACTCGCCAGCCCCTGCTCCGCCGTCGCGCCCGAGACTTCGGCGATTCCGATGGGGCCTTGCAGGTTGCAGGTGCTGATCGTGCCCACGATCATGTTGTAGAGGCCCGACAGGCTCATCTGGATGATCGTGCCGGTCTGCGCGGTGCCGAGTGCCAGCGCCTCGAGCGGGCCGGCGCGGCGGGTCTGCGATTCGAAGAAGCTGCCGCCGCTCAACCCGATGAGCCAGCGCTGCTCGAAGCCGCCATCGGCGGTGGGCACGTCGGTGCTGCGCGGGTTCAGCGTGACATCCAGCATCTCGCCGTCGCGCCACACGCCGAGATCGAGCGCGGCGCCCTCGCGCGCCTCGACATGTGCGCGCAGCTCGTCGAAGGCGTGGATCTCGGTGCCATCGACGGACATGATGACGTCGCCGGGCCGCAGCCCGGCGCTCTGCGCCGCGGAGCGCGGCTGCACGCCGTCGGCGATCGGCGGGAACGGGTGCGGGCCGCGGGCCTCGACAAGGTTTCCGTCGCGTTCGACCTCGTAGGTGACGGTCGGGGCGGGGTCGATCGCCTGCGCGGCCTCGCGCAGATCGATGACGCTCGCGACCTCCTGCCCCTCGACAGCCCGGATCACGTCGCCGGTTTCGAGCTCCTGCACCGGGGCCGGGAGCGGCTTGAGATCGGCGATCACCGGCTCCTCGATCGCCACCCCGCGAATCGCGAAGAACGCGGCGAAGACCAGGATCGACATCGCGAAATTGAACAGCGGCCCCGCCGCGACCGTCGCCGAACGCGCCCAGAGCGGCGCGCCGTGCATGGTGCGCCGCTTGCGCGAATCGTCCATCGACTCGATCGCCGCGCCGTCGCGCCCCGACGCCGCGTCGGAATCGCCGAGGAACTTCACGTAGCCGCCGAAGGGCAGCGCCGCGACCTGCCAGCGCGTGCCGCGCCGGTCCATGCGCGACAGCAGGACCGGGCCGAACCCGATCGAGAAGACCTCCGCATCGATTCCAGACCAGCGCCCGACGATGTAATGGCCGAACTCGTGCACGAACACGATCACCGACAGCGCGATGATGAAGACCACGATGGTGAAGGCCAGCCCGCCCACCGACGGAAGCGCGCCGAGAATATCCAAGATCCGTGTCCCCGCTATTGCCAGGTGCCGCCAGCAAGGACCTCGCCCGCCCGCACACGGGCGACATGGTCCATTGCCAGCACCACATCAAGGGTGTCAGGCGGGTTTTGCAGCCCGTCCCCGCGCGCAAGCCGCGCCAGCGTCGCCTCGACGAGCGGCGCCATCGCCGAAAAGCCGATGCGCCCGTCGAGAAACGCGTCGAGCGCCGTCTCCTTGGCGGCGTTGAAGGCCGCACCTGCGAGCCCGCCCGCGGCCATCACCTCGCGCGCAAGCCGCAGCGCGGGAAACCGCGCGGGGTCTGGGGCGGCGAAATCGAGCCGCGCCAGCCGGGCGAGATCGAGCCGCTCGACCGGGGCCGGGCGGCGCGCGGGCCAGTTGAGCGCAAAGCCGATCGCGTGGCGCATGTCCGCCGGGCCCAGATGCGCCATCAACGCCCCGTCATTGAACCCGACGAGCGCATGCACGATCGATTGCGGATGAACGAGCACCTCGATCTGCGCGGGATCGACGCCGAAATATTCGCGCGTCTCGATCACCTCGAGCGCCTTGTTGAACAGCGAGGCCGAATCGATCGAGATTCGCGCGCCCATGTCCCAGTTGGGATGCGCGACCGCCTGCGCGATGGTGGCCGCGGAGATGCGCTCGCTCGTCCAGTCGCGGAACGGCCCGCCCGAGGCGGTGATGATCACGCGCTCGACGGCGGCGATGTCCTCGCCGATGAGCGCCTGGAACACGGCCGAATGCTCGCTGTCGACGGGCAGGATCGTCGCGCCGTGGCGCGCGGCCTCGGCCATCAGGAGCGGCCCGGCGGCCACGAGGCTCTCCTTGTTGGCCAGCGCCAGCGTGGCCCCCTGCCGCAGCGCGCGAAACCCCGGCGCGAGCCCCGCCGCACCCACGATCGCCGACATCACCCAGTCGGCCGGCCGCTCCGCCGCCTCGATGAGCGCGCCGGGCCCCGCCGCCGCCGCCACGCCGCTGCCCGCGAGCGCGGCGCGCAGCTCCGCGAGCCGGTCCGCATGCGCCGTCACCGCGATCTCGGCGCCCGTCGCGCGGGCCTGTTCGGCCAGAAGCGCGATGTTGGCGCCGCCCGACAGCGCGACGATATCGAATTCGCCGGGCTGGCGCGCGAGCATGTCGAGCGTGTTCACCCCGATCGAGCCCGTCGCCCCGAACACCGACACGCGCCGCATCGCTCAGCCCACCGCCAGCAGGCCGAGCTGATGCAGGATCAGCACCGCGAGCGCGCCGCCCAGCATCGCGTCGAAGCGGTCCATCACCCCGCCATGGCCGGGAATCAGCGCCGAGCTGTCCTTGACGCCGGCGCTGCGCTTGAGCGCGCTTTCGCCAATGTCGCCGCCCTGCCCCGCCATCGCCACCAGAACCGACAGCACCACGAACCCCGGCCCGGCGCCGAGCGGCGCGGCGAACGCCGCCCCGATCGCCACCGCGACGAGCCAGCCCGCCACCGTGCCCGACCAGGTCTTCTTCGGGCTGACCCGCGGCCAGAATTTCGGCCCGCCGATCATCCGCCCGGCGAAATACCCGGCCACATCCGACCCGATCACGAGCGCCACGAGCCAGAGCAGCCACAGCATCCCGTAGCCGTCGCGCAGCAGGATGAATCCCGCCCCCGCCACGAGGATAACCGCCGCGCCGACGCCGAAGCGCGCACGCGCCGGGGCCGGCACCGTCAGCGCCGCGACCGCCGCCGCGAGGAGCGCCGTGAGCACCAGCGCGAGCTCCGGCACGGCGAGCGCGAGCAGCCCGACGAGTGCACCGCCCGCCGCGCCCAGCGCCGCGGCGAGCCGCCGGTCGGCCGCGGGGGCGAGCATCCGGTGCAGCTCCCAGATCATCGCCGCGACCGCGACCACGACTAGCGCGCGAAACACCACCCCTCCGGCCCAGATCGCCGCCGCGCCAAGCGCGACCATCACCGCCGCCGAAGCAACCCGCGCCGCGAGGTCTGGAAAGCGATCGGCGAGCGGCATCAGCGCACCGCGCCGAAGCGCCGGTCGCGCTGGTGAAAGCGGGTCACGATGTCGGCGAGCTTTTCGGCGGTGAAATCGGGCCAGAGCGTGTCGGTGAATTCGTATTCGGCATAGGCCGACTGCCACAGCAGGTAATTCGAGATCCGCGTCTCGCCGCTGGTGCGGATGACGAGATCGGGATCGGGCAGCCCGGCCGTGTCGAGATGCGCCGCGATCGTGGCCTCGTCGATGGCGTCGGCGGCGATCTCGCCGCGGGCGACGGCCTCGGCCACGCGCCGCGTGGCGCGCATGATCTCGTTGCGGCCGCCGTAATTGATCGCCACCTGCAGGTGCAGGCGGTCATTGTGGCGCGTGCGGCTCTCGATCCAGGAGAACAGCCGCTGCAGCTTGGGGTCGATGCGGGTGCGATCGCCGATGATGCGCATGCGCACGCCCTCGTCGCTGAGCCGGTCGGCCTCGCGGCGGATGTAGCGGCCGAAGAGCGACATCAGCCCGAGCACCTCGCGCGTCGAGCGTTTCCAGTTCTCGGTCGAGAAGGCATAGAGCGTCATGTAGTCGATGCCGAGATCGGGGCATGCCTCGACGACCTCGCGCGCGCGCTCGGCGCCGCGCTTGTGGCCGGCGAGCCGATGGCGGCCGTGCTGGCGCGCCCAACGTCCGTTGCCGTCCATGATGACGGCGACATGGGTCGGGGTCGCCTTCGCTGTGTCCTTCGCGGCCAATGCCGATGCCCCCTCTTCGCTGCCCCCCGTTGCTGCGGGCTCAGACCGTCATGATTTCCTGTTGCTTGGTCTCGAGCTGCTTGTCGATGGCGGCGATGAACTTGTCGGTGAGCTCCTGGATCTCGTCGGCATAGAGCTTCTGATCGTCCTCGCTCAAGCCCTCGCCCTTGGCCTTCTTGATGCGGTCCATGCCGTCACGGCGGACATTGCGCACCGCCACGCGCGCCTGTTCGGCATACTGCGCGGCGACCTTCGACAATTCCTTGCGCCGTTCCTCGTTGAGCTCGGGGATCGGCAGGCGGATCGTGGTGCCGTCGACGACCGGGTTGATGCCGAGCCCGGAGTCGCGGATCGCGCGCTCGACCTTGCCGACGAGTCCCTTGTCCCAGACATTGACCGTGACCATCCGCGGCTCGGGCACGTTGATGCTCGCCACCTGGTTGAGCGGGGTCTGCAGCCCGCCATAGGCCTCCACGGTGACCGGCTCGACCATCGAGGCCGAGGCCCGGCCGGTCCGCAGCGAGGCGAATTCCTGCTTGAGCGCGCTCATAGCGCCCTCCATGCGGCGTTCCAGGTCGTCGGTGTCGATATCGGTGTCTTCGGACATGGCGTCTCTCTTTCATTGGGCCCGCGGGTCGTGCAACCTTGGCGCGTCCGCCTATAGGCCAGACGGGACCAGTCTGTATAGCCCGTCAGCCATGGACCCGCGTCGCGCGGCCGGTGCCGCGCAGGATGCTGCAGAACCCGCCCGGCTCGTCGAGCGAGAACACGATGATGGGCAGGTTGTTGTCGCGCGCGAGCGCGATCGCCGAGGCGTCCATCACCTTGAGATGCTTTTGCAGCACCTCGTCATAGGTGACGCTGTCATAGCGGCGCGCCGATGCATTCCCGATCGGATCGCTGTCATAGACCCCGTCGACCTTGGTGCCCTTGAGGATCGCCTCGCAATGCATTTCGTTGGCGCGCAGCGTCGCGGCGGTGTCGGTGGTGAAGTAGGGATTGCCGGTGCCGGCGGCGAAGATGCAGACGCGCTTCTTCTCGAGATGGCGCACGGCGCGGCGGCGGATATAGGGCTCGGCGATCTCGTCCATGCGGATCGCGCTGATGACGCGGGTGTTGATGCCGCGCTCCTCGAGGGCGGACTGCATCGCCAGCGCGTTCATCACCGTCGCCAGCATCCCCATATAGTCGGCGGTGGCGCGCTCCATGCCCTGCGCGCTGCCCTGAAGCCCGCGAAAGATGTTGCCGCCGCCGATCACCATGCAGATCTCGACACCGAGCGCGTGCACCGCCTCCACCTCGCCCGCGATGCGCGACACTGTCGGCGGATGCAGACCGTAGCCCTCGTCGCCCATCAGCGCCTCGCCCGAGATCTTGAGCATGACGCGCTGATAGGCGATCGGGGCGGGTGAGCCGGCCATTTCCATTCGCGATGCCCTCGATGACGGATGCGCGCGCGGCGCTGTTCAAGTCGGGCGCAAAATGTCGCAAAAGCGGGACGTGTTCAACGTCAAACGCCGCCGGTCGCCCGATCGCGCCGATGGAGCCCGCCGATGCCCGCCGATCTTCCTCTCGAACCGGACCCCACGCGCCCGGTGCTGATCGCCGGGCCGACGGCGTCGGGCAAATCCACATTGGCGGCGCGGATCGCGGCGCGGCAGGGGCGTGCCGTGGTCAATGCCGATGCGCTGCAGGTCTTCGCGTGCTGGCGCGTGCTCTCGGCGCGGCCCGGACCCGAGGAGCGCGCCAGCGCACCGCATCTTCTGTTCGGCCACCGGGGGGCGACGGCGCATTACTCGGCGGGCGACTGGCTGCGCGAGGTCGCGGGGGTGCTGCGCGCGCACACCGCGCCGGTGATCGTGGGCGGCACGGGGCTCTACTTCTCCGCGCTCACCGCGGGGCTCGCCGAAATCCCGCCGGTGCCGCCCCCGATCCGGGCCGAGGCCGAGGCGCGGCTCGCGGCGCGCGGCTGCGCGGCGCTCGCCGCCGAGCTCGACGCCGACAGCCGCGCGCGCCTCGATGCGGCCAACCCGGCGCGGGTGCTGCGCGCCTGGGAGGTGCTGCGCGCGACGGGGCACGGCATCGCCGCCTGGCACGCCGCGACCCCGCCGCCGCTGCTGCCCGCCGACCGGGCGACGGCGCTGGTTCTGGAACCCGATCGCGAGGCGCTGGCGGCGCGAATCGATGCGCGCTTCGACGCGATGATCGCGGCGGGCGCGCTCGAGGAGGTGCGCGCGGCGCGCGAATGGTGGGACCCGGCGCTGCCGGCTGCACGCGCGATCGGGGCGGCGGAGCTGATGGCGCATCTGCGCGGCGAGACGACGCTCGACGCCGCGATCACCGCCGCCAAGATCGCCACGCGCCGCTACGCCAAGCGCCAGCGCACCTGGTTTCGCAACCGCCTCGGCGATTGGCGGCGCGTCGCCGTGCCCTGATCCTCGATCGATTTTTCGTTTCGCAGATCGCGCCCGATCGCCTAGGCTTTCGAAAAAACGAGCAGGCGAAGCGCATGACAGTGATCCCCGAGCCACCCTCGGCAACCCGCGCCGTGCCCCTGGCCCATCTGGCCAGCGGGGGGCGCTGGCGCACCGAGGCGATGCGCAGCCTGCCGCAACCGCTGCTGCTGTGGTTCACCGCCGGGCAGGGGCGAATCACGGTGGCGGGCGTCACGCGCGGCTACGGGGTTCACAATGCGGTCTTCATCCCCGCCGGCACGATGCACGGCTTCGAGATGAGCCGCCAGGTCCGCGGCACGGCGCTGTTCATCGCGCGCGACCTCGCCCTGCCCCTGCCCGAGGCGCCGCAGCACCTGCGCGTGCGCGAAACCCGCCCGCAGCAGGAGCTCACCGCGCTGATCGATGCCGTCCAGCGCGAGATCGCCAGTGACGATCCCGTCGCGGGGCGCGCACTGCACCACCAGCTCGGCCTGCTCAGCGTGTGGATCGCGCGCCGCATCGCGACCGAGGCCAAGGGCACCGATCCCTCCAGGCGTGACGCGGCGCGGCGGCTCGCGGCGCGCTACACGGTGCTCGTCGAGCGCGACCTGACCATGGGGCGCGACGTGGCGGACTACGCCGCCGCGCTTGGGGTGACGCCCACGCATCTGACGCGCGCCTGCCGCGCCGCCTGCGGGCGCACGGCGCACGAGCTCCTGCAGGACCGGCTCCTGTTCGAGGCGCGGTGCCTGCTCAGCGACACCGCACTGCCCGTCAAGGACATCGCCGGGCGGCTCGGTTTCGGATCGGCGGCCTACTTCACGCGCGCCTTCCACTTCCGGACCGGCCAGACACCGAGCGCCTTTCGCCGCGAGAGCGTCGGCGCGATGCGGCATCAAAGGCCTTGACGCGCGGTGGCACGGTCGCGTTTGCTCGGCAGTGTCGCAAACGGGCGCGCGCATGACGATTTTGGACCAAGGCAGCGATGCCCGCCGCGGACGGCGCACTGGATCGCGGTGGCCGGCCGGGCCGCCGCAAGCCGCGGTCCGGGGAGCGGCCCGATGACCGGCAGGGCGCATCGCGGCACCCGCATCCATCCCGCCGCACGGCGCGACGCCGCCGCATGCCGCGCCGGCCGGCTCGACCGGCGCGAATTTCTCACCCGCGCGACGGCGCTCGGTGTCGCGCCGGGGACGGCCTACGCGCTAGGCGCGGCGCGCGCGCGTGCGAGCGATCACGCGGCCGGCCGGCATGGCGGCACCCTGCGTATCCAGATGAGCCTGCGCAGGATGAGGGAGCCGCGGCTTTTCGACTGGCCCGAAACCGCCAATTTCTGCCGCGGCTGGCTGGAATACCTCGTCGAATACAACCGCGACGGCACGCTGCGCGGCATGCTGCTCGAGGACTGGGACGCCAGCGACGACGCGACCGAATACATCCTGCACCTGCGCCGGGGGGTGCGCTGGAACAACGGCGATCGGTTCCTCGCCGAGGATGTGGTGCACAATTTCGAGCTGTGGTGCGATGAGAGCGTCGCCGGCAACTCGATGGCCAGCCGCATGACCCCGCTGATCGACCCGGCGACCGGGCTGCTGCGCGCGGGCGCGGTCACAATCGTCGACGATCACACCGTGCGGCTGCGGCTGTCGGCGCCATCGGTCGCGATCATCGCCGACATCTCCGACTATCCCGCCGCGGTGGTGCATCGCTCCTTTGCCGGCGGCGACCCGGTCGAAACGCCGCTCGGCACCGGCCCGTATCTGCCGGAGGCCTACGAGGCGGGCCTGCGCGGCACGCTGGTGCGCAACGAGGACCACGACTGGTGGGGCGGCGACGCGGGAGCCTATCTCGACCGTATCGAGTTCGTCGATCTCGGCACCGATCCGTCGAGCTGGTTCGCCGCGGCCGAGGCCGACGAGATCGACCTCGTCTATCAGACCACCGGCGATTTCATCGAGCTGTTCAACGGCATAGACATGGTCGAGTCGCGCACCGCCACCGCCGCGACGCTCGCCGTGCGCTTCAATCAGGCCGCCGAGCCCTATGACAATGTCGATGTGCGCCGCGCGCTGCAGATGGCGGTGGACAATACCGTGGTGCTCGAGCTGGGCTATGACGACCGCGGCACGGTCGGCGAGAATCATCACGTCGCGCCGCTGCATCCCGAATACGCCGATATCGGCCCGCCCGAGCACGATCCTGATGGGGCGCGCGCGCTGCTGGAGGCGGCCGGATACGCCGATCACGCGTTCGAACTGATCTCGATCGACGATTCCTGGCAGTCGGCCAGTTGCGACGCCGTTGCCGCGCAGCTGCGCGACGCCGGGATCTCGGTGACGCGCGCGATCCTGCCCGGCGCGGCCTTCTGGAACGAGTGGATGGCCTACCCCTTCTCGGCAACGGAATGGAACATGCGCCCGCTCGGGGTGCAGGTGCTAACGCTGGGCTACCGCTCCGGCGCCGCGTGGAACGAGACGGGCTTTTCCAATGCCGAATTCGACGCGCTCCTGGCCGAGGCCAACGCGCTCGCCGATGCCGATGAGCGGCGCGGGGTGATGGCCCGGCTGCAGGAGATCCTGCGCGAGGAGGGCGTGCTGATCCAGCCCTACTGGCGCTCGATCTTCCGCCACCACCGCCCGCATGTTCAAAACGCCGCCATGCATCCGACCTTCGAGATGCATCTCTACAAGTATTGGGTGGACGGCTGAGCCCGGCGCGGGCCGCGGGCGGGCCGATCGCGCCGGCTGACCGCCGCCACGGACCGGCCATGGCGGGGGATCGATGCTGAGCTTCGTGATCCGGCGCCTGGCGACGCTGCTTGTGACGGCGCTGTGCCTGACCTTCCTGGTGTTCCTGCTCACCAACATGCAGCCGCGGCTCGAGACCCTCGCCAAGACGCAGGGCTCGGCGCGCATGTCGGATGCGGAGGTGCAGAGCTGGCTGGTGCGCGAGGGTTTTGACCGCCCAATCATCGAGCGCTACGGCGAATGGCTCGGCGTGGTGCCCGGCTGGACCCGCGAGCAGACCGACGGGACGATGCGCGGGCGCTGCATCGACCGCGTCGCCGACCCCGCCGAGGCCGACACCCGTTGCGGCGTCCTGCAGGGCTACTGGGGCAGCTCGACGCGCTTTCAGGCCGAGGTGGGCGACGTGATCGCGGCGCGGCTCGGGGCCACGGGCATGCTGATGCTGTGGGTGGTGATCGTGATGGTGCCCTCGGCGCTGGCGGTCGGGGTGCTTGCGGGGATGCGCGAGGGCTCGCGCACCGACCGCTCGCTCTCGACGGTGTCGATCGTGTCCGCGGCGACGCCTGAGTATGTCTCGGGGGTGATCTTCATCGCGCTCTTTGCCTCCTCGACCTTCGGGATCTCGCCGCTTCTGCGCGAATGGGGGTTGATGGAGGCCAACATCCTGTTTCTGGGCAATGCGCGCAGCGCCATGGACCAGATCACCTTCTGGAACTTCGCCCTGCCGGTGATGACCATCGCGTTTTACGGCATGGGTTACATCGCGCGCATGACCCGCGCCTCGATGGCCGAGGTGATGACGCAGCAATACATCCGCACCGCGCGGCTCAAGGGGGTGAGCTTTCCCGCCGTCGTGCTCAGGCACGCGCTGCGCAATGCGCTGATCGCGCCCTTCACGGTGATCATGCTGCAGTTTCCCTGGCTTCTCAACGGGGTGGTGATTGTGGAGGTGCTGTTCAGCTATCCGGGCTTTGGCTGGGCGCTCGTCGAGGGGGCGAGCAACAACGACATCGAGCTTCTGCTCGCCTGCTCGGTGGTCGCGGTCGTGGTGGTGCTCATCACGCAGCTCATCTCGGATATCGGCTATGTCTATCTCAATCCGCGCATCCGGATCAGCTGAGGCCCGCGCATGAGCATCCCCCTGGTCTGGATCGTCGCCGCCTTTGCCGCCTGTCTAGCGGTCGCCGTGATGACGCGCGGCACGCGCGGGGCGGTGCGCGGGCTGGGTCGCGCGGCGCTGGCGGGCGCGGGCGCGCTCGGGGCGTGGCTGCTGGTGGACGGGGTCATCATCCACGGCCTTGCCGCCGATCCCGATATCGCCCAGCTCGCATGGGGCCAGATGGCGGGGCGGATGATCGCGCAGTTCTGGCCGGTCTGGGCGGCGCTCGCGCTCACCTTCGCGCTGTCGCTCGCCTACCGGCGCCGGCTCGGCCTCTACGGCAAGCTGTTCGGCAGTAGCATCGGCATGATCGGCTTTGCGCTGGTGATGTTCTGGATCTTCACCGCGCTGTTTGCCGATCTCATCGCCACGCATGACGCCATCGCGCAGGTCTCGGGGATGCGCAACGCGCCGCCGGGCACGCCCCTGCCCGATCCGGGCGCGCGCTATGAATTCTTCCTGCTCGGCGGGGATGCCCAGGCGCGCGACGTGTTCTCGCGCATGGTGATGGGCGCGCGCGACGTGCTCGCCATCGCCCCGGCGGCAACGGCCTTCGCCTTCATGGTGGGGATCACGCTCGGCCTGCCGGCGGGGTATTATGGCGGCCGTTTCGACACCGCGCTGACCTTCGTGTCGAACCTCGTGCTCGCCTTTCCGGTGATCCTGCTGTTCTATCTGCTGGTGACCCCCGACATCGTGGCGACGGGGCTGCCGATGTGGATGGCGGCGGTGCTGTTCCTGTTTCCGGTCATCTTTCTGTCAGTGCTGTGGAACAGCCGGTATTTCACGCATCCGCTGCGGCGCAATATCTATGTCGGGCTCACACTGGTCATCGGGCTGTGGATCTATTCCGGGCTCGCCTTCAATGCCGATCCGCTGGGGGTGTGGGGGATGTCGCCCAACATGCTCAACGTCTTCGTCGCGGTGGTGTTCGTCAACGCGCCCACGGTGTTTCGCATCGTGCGCGGGCTGACGCTCGACATCAAGAGCCGCGACTATGTCGCCGCCGGGCAGACCCGTGGCGAGCGGCCCTCCTATCTGATGCTGTGGGAGATCCTGCCCAATGCGCGCGGCCCGCTGATCGTCGATTTCTGCCTGCGTATCGGCTACACGACGATCCTTCTGGGCACGCTGGGCTTTTTCGGCCTCGGCGTGTCGCCGGAATCACCCGACTGGGGCTCGACGATCAACCAGGGACGCCAGCTTCTGACGGTGTATCCCCACGCCGCGCTGACCCCCGCTATCGCGCTGATGAGCCTCGTGCTGGGGCTCAACCTGCTTGCCGACGGGTTGCGCGAGGAAAGCCTGAGGGATTGAGGGAACGCCGATGACCGACAAGCATGACAGCCCGATCCTCGAGATCGACACCCTCTCGATCTCCTTCTTCACCCGCGCGGGGGAGATCCCGGCGGTGATGGACTTCTCGGCCGCGGTGCGGCCGGGCGAGGCGATGGGGCTCGTGGGCGAGTCGGGCTGCGGCAAGTCCACCGTGGCGCTCGGGGTGATGCAGGATCTCGGCGTGAACGGGCGCGTCACCGGCGGTACCATCCGGTTCAAGGGCCGCGACCTCGCGGCGATGTCCGCCGCCGAGCTGCAGAAGATCCGCGGCCGCGAGATCGCGATGATCTATCAGGAACCGATGGCGAGCCTGAACCCCGCGATGCGGGTGGGGCGCCAGCTCGCGGAGGTGCCGATGCTGCATGAGGGCGCGTCGAAAGCCGACGCGACGGCGCGCGCGCGCCGGGTGGTCGCCGATGTGCGGCTGCCCGACCCAGACCGTATCCTGCAGGCCTACCCGCACCAGCTTTCGGGCGGCCAGCAGCAGCGCATCGTCATCGCGATGGCGCTGATGGCCAAGCCGTCGCTGCTGATCCTCGATGAGCCGACCACCGCGCTCGACGTCACCGTCGAGGCCGGGATCATCCGGCTGGTCAAGGATCTGGGCCGCGAATACGGCACCTCGATGCTGTTCATCAGCCACAATCTCGGGTTGATCCTTGAGACATGCGACCGCATCTGCGTGATGTATTCCGGCGAGGCGGTGGAGACCGGCGCGATCAGGCAGGTCTTCCGCTCGATGCGCCACCCCTACACGCAGGCACTGTTTCGCTCCATCCCGCTGCCCGGCGCGGACAAGAACGAGCGCCCGCTCAAGACGATACCGGGCAACTTTCCGCTGCCGTATGAGCGCCCCGCGGGCTGCAATTTCGGCCCGCGCTGCGACTATTTCCGGCCCGGGCTGTGCGATGCGCGCGACGTGCCGATGGAGACGATCCCGCGCTCGGACGCGCATGCCACGCGTTGCCTGCGCCACCGCGAGATCGACTGGGACGCCGTGCCCGATGCCGGGGTTCGCCACGACCCGACGCCGATCGGCGACGTCGTGCTACGCATGGAGGATGTCAGGAAATATTACGAGGTCGCGGCGCATGCGCTCTTTGGCGGCGGCGCCACGCGCGTCGTCAAGGCCAACGAGTCGCTCAGCTTCGAGGCGCGCGAGAGCGAGACACTGGCCATCGTGGGCGAGTCGGGCTGCGGCAAGTCCACCTTCGCCAAGGTGCTGATGGGGCTGGAGACGGCGAGTTCGGGCAAGGTGCTGCTCAATAACCGCGAGATCCAGGATACGCCCGTGCAGGCGCGCGACCGGCAGACAGTCGCGCAGATGCAGATGGTGTTCCAGAACCCGTTCGACACGCTCAACCCCTCGATGACGGTGGGCCGGCAGATCACCCGCGCGCTGGAAATCCTGGGCGCGGGAATGTCCGAGCGCGCGCGCCGCGACAGGATGCTCGCCCTGCTCGATCTGGTGAAGCTGCCGCGCGAATTCGCGGACCGGATGCCGCGCCAGCTCTCGGGCGGGCAGAAGCAGCGCGTGGGCATCGCGCGCGCCTTCGCGGGCGGCGCGAATGTCGTTGTCGCCGACGAGCCGGTCTCGGCGCTCGACGTGTCGGTGCAGGCGGCGGTGACCGACCTGCTCATGGAGATCCAGCGCGCGAACCACACCACGCTTCTGTTCATCAGCCACGATCTGTCGATCGTGCGCTATCTCGCGGACCGGGTGCTGGTGATGTATCTCGGCCATGTCGTCGAGATCGGCACCACCGGGCAGGTATTCGCGCCCCCCTATCACCCCTATACCGAGGCGCTCCTGTCCGCGGTGCCCATTGCCGACCCCAGCGTCGAGAAGACCGAGATCGTGCTCGAGGGCGACATCCCCTCGGCGATGGACCCGCCGCCGGGCTGCCCGTTCCAGACGCGCTGTCACTGGAAGGCCGAAGTCCCCGGCGATCTGTGCGAGCGCGAGGTCCCGCCGATGCGCGACATGGGCGGCGGCCATCAGCTCAAATGCCACCTCGCCGAGGCGCAGCTGCGCCGGATGGTGCCGGTGTTCCGGCTCGCGGCGGCCGAGTAGCGGATGGCTCGACAGGCGCGCGGGGCCGGCGTATGCTGCGCCGCAGCGTCATCCATGGAGAGCCGCCATGCCCCGCCCCGCCGCAATGACCGCCAGCCCCGCCCACTTCACCGCCCCGCTCGGCGGCGCCGTCAGCCAATGGTTCCAGTTCTGGGCCGGATGGTTCGAGAATGTCGGCCAGATCGGGCTGATCAACATCGAGCTCGGCCATACCGCGAACCCCGCGCTCGAACAGAAGATCCTTTCCGAGGTCGCGAGCTATGGCCGCCAGCTCGGCCGGATCTCCGAGGCGCTCGAGGTGCTGCTCGACCGCAACGAGGCCGCCGGGGTGCTGGACCCCGCCAAGCTCGACCCCGCCGATCGGCGCACGCTCGAGGAATTCCGCAGCCTGCTGTCCGAGATCAAGCGCGTGAAGGGCCGCGACGGCTGAGCCATCGCCGCGACCTGCACCGCGGTCAGCTCAACCCCGGCGCAGAGCGGGAATTTTCGAGATGTGCGGGATCGACCGCACGGGCGGCTGCATTGTTGTCGTGCGGCCCGACCAATACGTTGCCGCGATCCTGCGGCTGGACGAATTCGCCGCGCTCGCCGCGTTCTTCGATCGCTTCATGCTCGCCCCGAAAGCGGCCGGCGGCGCGGCGCAATGACGGGCGGCGATCCGCTCAGGCGAACTTCGCGCGCAGCGCCGCGTCGACGGCGGGCGGAACGAAGCGCGAGACATCGCCGCCAAGGCGCGCGATCTCCTTGACGAGCTTGGAGGCAATGGCCTGGTGGCGCACCTCCGCCATCAGGAACACCATCTCGATGCGCGAATCGAGCGCACGATTCATCCCGACCATCTGGAATTCGTATTCGAAGTCCGTCACCGCGCGCAGCCCGCGAATGATGATCTGCGCGCCGACCTCATGCGCGGTCGTGATCAGCAGATTATCGAAGGGGCGGGCGATGATCTCGGTTCCGGTCTGCTCGGAGAGCGTGACGCACTCCGCCTCGATCATCGCCACGCGCTCCTCGACCGAAAACAGCGGCCCCTTGTCGCGATTCACCGCCACGCCGATATAGAGGCGGTCAACGAGCGCACAGGCGCGTGTGATGATATCGGCATGCCCCAGGGTGATGGGGTCGAAGGTGCCGGGGTATAATCCGGTGCGCATCGGCGGGCTCGCTGTTGTTCAAGCGAAAGCAACAAGATTGCGCCACCGATTGCAAGGGGCCGCGGCTCAGTAACCGGCGATCAGCCCCTGAAGCGCGTCCTTCTCCATCGAAAGCTCCGAAAGCCGCGCCTTGACCACGTCACCGATGGAGATGAGGCCGATCATCACGCCATCGCGCATCACCGGCAGGTGGCGAAAGCGCCCGTCAGTCATCGCGGTGAGTATCTGATCCGCCTTGTCGCTCGGGCTGCAGGTGACGATGTCGCGGGTCATCATATCGGCCACGGTCCATTTCAGGCAGCCATCGCCCGACTTGCCGATCTCGCGCACGATATCGCGCTCCGACAGGATACCCTCCACGGCCTTGCCGTCGGGCGACACGACGAGCGCCCCGATGCGCAGCCGCGACAGCATCGCGGCGGCGTCGGCCACGGTCTTGCCGGGCTCGATGGTGGCGACGTCGGATGCGTCCGCATCCTTAATTCTCAGAATCTGCTGCACCAGCATGGCGGTTCCTCCACAACGTTCGAAAGTTTCCGGCAGCACCCCCCGGCTGTCAAGCGCCGCCGTCACTCTTCGCGAGTTCGTGCCGCACACCGCGCAGCAGCGCCGCCGCGAATCGGTTGAGCCGGTCCACGCGGCGGTCATCGGCGTGGCGCACCAGGTAGAAGCTGCGCCGCAGCATGACGTCCTCTGGCAGCAGATGGACGAGCTCCGGCGCCGCCGGCATCGCGAAATCATGCACGATCGCGACCCCGGCGCCGCGGCGCGCGAGGTTGAGCTGCACCGCGACGGAGTTCGAGGCCAGCGCCGGCGCCTGCACGCCGATCTCGGCGAGGTAGTCGAGCTCGGAGTCGAATATCATGTCGGGGATGTAGCCGATGATGCGCTTGCCGCGCAGGTCGGCGCGGCACGCGACGGGGCCGTGGCGGTCGAGCCAGTCGCGCGAGGCGGCGAGATGCAGCCGGTAATCGGCCAGTTTCTGCACCGTGAGCCGCCCGGTCTCGGGGCGAGAGACGGCGATGGCCATGTCGGCCTCGCGCTTCGAGAGGTTGACGACGCGCGGCAGCGCGACGATCTGCACCTCGAGGCCGGGATGGGAATCGCAGATCCCCGCGATCACCTGCGGCAGCAGGAAGTTGGCGCAACCATCGGGAGCGCCGATGCGGATCGTGCCGGTAAGCTGCCCGCCCGGCCCCGCGACCGCGTCGCGCGCGCCCGACACCGCCGCCTCGGCGCGCGCGGCGTGCTCCATCAGCCGCACGCCCTCCTCGGTGAGCGCATAGCCCTGCGGCGAGCGCAGGAACAGCCGCGCGCCCAGCCCCTCCTCGAGCCGGGTCACACGCCGGCTCACCGTGGCCGGGTCGAGCCGCAGCGCCCGCCCCGCCGCGGACAGGCTCTCGGCGCGCGCCACACTGAGGAAAATGCGCAGACCATCCCAATCCGCCGCCATGTCCGCTCCTGAATTTACGCAAAACGCTTTTGGCAAACTGCCTCTTTCGCGGCCATTGGCGCAAGCCTATCCTGCGGTCGCACCCACGAGGAGGACTCCATGCAGGAACTGACCCACTGGATCGACGGCAAGCATGTCAAGGGCGGCTCGGGCCGCTTCGGCGATGTCTACAACCCCGCCACAGGCGAGGTGCAGGCGCGCGTGCCGCTCGCGAGCAAGGACGAACTGGCCGCCGCCGTGCGCACCGCCGCGGCCGCGCAGGTGAAATGGGGCGCGACGAACCCGCAGCGGCGCGCGCGTGTGCTGATGGAGTTCGTCCGGCTGCTTAACCGCGACATGGACAAGCTCGCCGAGACCCTCTCGCGCGAGCACGGCAAGACCGTCCCCGACGCCAAGGGCGACATCCAGCGCGGACTCGAGGTGGCCGAGTTCTGCATCGGCGCGCCGCATCTGCTCAAGGGCGAGTTCACCGACGCCGCCGGCCCCGGCATCGACATGTATTCAATGCGCCAGCCGCTTGGCGTGGTCGCCGGGATCACCCCGTTCAACTTCCCGGCGATGATCCCGATGTGGAAATTCGCGCCCGCCATCGCCTGCGGCAACGCCTTCATCCTCAAGCCCTCCGAACGCGACCCCTCCGTGCCGCTGATGCTCGCCGAGCTGATGAAGGAGGCCGGGCTGCCCGACGGCATCCTGCAGGTCGTCAATGGCGACAAGGAGGCGGTGGACGCGATCCTCGATGACGAGATCATCCAGGGCATCGGCTTCGTCGGCTCCACCCCGATCGCCGAATACATCTATGGCCGCGGCTGCGCCAACGGCAAGCGGGTGCAGTGCTTCGGCGGCGCCAAGAACCACATGATCGTGATGCCCGACGCCGACATGGACCAGGCCGCCGACGCGCTGGTGGGTGCGGGCTACGGCGCGGCGGGCGAGCGCTGCATGGCGGTGTCGGTCGCGGTGCCGGTGGGCGAGAAGACCGCCGACAAGCTCGTCGAGAAGCTGGTGCCGCGCATCGAGAAGCTCAAGGTCGGCCCCTACACCGCCGGCGACGATGTCGATTACGGCCCCGTCATCACCGCGCAGGCGAAGGAGAAGATCCTCGGACTCGTCGAGTCGGGCATCCAGCAGGGCGCCGAGCTCAAGGTCGATGGCCGCGGCTTCAAGCTGCAGGGCTACGAGGATGGCTACTTCGTCGGCCCCCACCTGTTCGACCAGGTCACCCCGCAGATGGACATCTACAAGCAGGAGATCTTCGGCCCCGTCCTGTGCCAGGTGCGCACCGAGAGCTACGAGGAGGCGCTCAAGCTCGCGATGGATAACGAGTATGGCAACGGCATCGCCATCTTCACCCGCGACGGCGACACCGCGCGCGACTTCTCGAGCCGGATCAATGTCGGCATGGTGGGCGTGAATGTGCCGATCCCGGTGCCGCTGGCCTATCACACCTTCGGTGGCTGGAAGAAGTCGGGCTTCGGCGATCTCAACCAGCACGGCCCCGACGCCTTCAAGTTCTACACCCGCACCAAGACGGTCACGGCGCGCTGGCCGTCGGGGCTCAAGGAAGGCGGCGAGTTCCACTTCAAGCAGATGGACTGAGCCCGCGCCGCGCCCTTGCCCGGCGGGGGCGCGGCTGTAACAGTGCGTGCGGGAGGAGCCGCATGGATTTCGCGCTCAGTGAGCAGAGCCGCGCCATCTGCGAGACGGCGCGCGATTTCGGGGCCGAGCGCATCGCGCCCCATGCCCGCGACTGGGAGGCGGCTGGCACCATACCGCGCGCGCTGTGGCAGGAGCTTGGCGCGCTCGGCTTCGGCGGGCTCTATGTGCGCGAGGACTCGGGCGGCGCGGGGCTGACGCGGCTCGACGGCACGCTGGTCTTCGAGGCGCTGTCGATGGCCTGCCCGTCAGTCGCGGCGTTCCTGTCGATCCACAACATGTGCGCCGCGATGATCGACCGCCACGGCTCGGACGCGCTGCGCGCGCGGCTGCTCGAGCGGGCGGTGAGCATGGAGATCGTGCTCTCCTATTGCCTGACCGAGCCAGGCGCGGGCTCGGACGCGGCGGCGCTGCGCACTCGCGCGGTCCCCGGGGCCGAGGGCTACGCGATCACCGGCACCAAGGCGTTCATCTCCGGCGGCGGCTATTCGGATGCCTATATCGTGATGGCGCGCACCGGCGGCGACGGGCCGCGCGGCATCTCGGCGCTGATCGTGGAGGACGGCGCGCCGGGGCTGTCCTTCGGCAAGCTCGAGGACAAGATGGGCTGGCGCGCGCAGCCGACGCGGGCGCTGCATTTCGATGCCTGCGCGGTGCCGGCGGCGAACCTTCTCGGCGAGGAGGGGCGCGGCTTTGCCTATGCGATGGCCGGGCTCGATGGCGGGCGGCTCAACATCGCGGCCTGCTCGCTCGGCGCGGCACAGGCCGCGCGCGATGCGGCGCTGCGCTACACGGGCGAGCGAGAAGCCTTCGGCCAGCGGCTCGACGGGTTCCAGGCGCTGCAGTTCAAGCTCGCCGACATGGAGATCGAGCTGCAGGCCGCAAGGGTATTCCTGCGCCAGGCGGCGTGGAAGCTCGACACCAGCGCGCCGGATGCCACGAAGGCCTGCGCGATGGCCAAGGCCTTCGTCACCGAGGCGGCCGAGCGCGCGGCGGATGCGGCGTTGCAGCTGCATGGCGGGTATGGCTACCTCGCCGATCACGGCATCGAGAAGATCGTGCGCGACCTGCGCGTGCACCGCATTCTCGAGGGCACCAGCGAAATCATGCGCGTGATCACCGCGCGTCACCTCATGGGGGACCGATGAGCGACATTCATATCCGCACCGAGGGCCGCGCCGGGCGCATCACCCTGACCCGCGCCAAGGCGCTCAACGCGCTCAGTCATCAGATGTGCCACGACATCGACGCGGCGCTGATCGACTGGCGCGACGATGATGCCGTGTCGCTCGTCATCATCGACGCCGAGGGCGAGAAGGCCTTCTGCGCGGGCGGCGATGTCGCGGCCGTGCAGCGCGCGGGCACGGCGGGCGACTATGCCCTCGGGAGCGATTTCTGGCGCGACGAATACCGCATGAATGCGCGCCTTGCCGAATATCCCAAGCCGGTCATTGCCTTCATGCAGGGCTTCGTGATGGGCGGCGGCGTGGGGCTGGGCTGTCATGTGTCGCACCGGGTGGTGGGCGACACGGTGCAGATGGCGATGCCGGAATGCGGCATCGGGCTGATCCCGGATGTGGGGGGCACGCTGCTGCTGTCGGCGGCGCCGGGGCGGCTCGGGGAGTTCCTCGGCCTGACGGGCACGCGCATGGGCGCGGGCGACGCGATCCGCGCGGGGTTCGCGGATCGCTACCTGCCCGAGGCCGAATGGCCCGAGGTCATCGCCGCGCTCGCCGAGTCGGGCCTCGCCGAGGCGCTGCCGGTGCGCCCGGCCCCTGCCCCGCAGCTGGCGCAGGGCGCGATCGACACGGCGTTTGCCGCACAGACGGTGCCCGAGATCATCGCCGCCGTGGACGACGCGCCCGACCTCGCGGCGGCGGGCAAGGCGCTCGCGCGGGGCTCGCCGCTGTCGATGGCCTGCACGCTCGAGATGGTGCGCGCGCAGCGCGGCGACGACGATATCCGCAACGCGCTGATGCGCGAATTCCGCTTCACCTGGCGGTCGATGGATCAGGGCGACTTCCTCGAGGGGGTGCGCGCGCAGATCATCGACAAGGACCGCACCCCGCGCTGGCGCCATCCCGGCCCCGAGGCGGTCACCGAGGCCGAGGTTGCGGCGATGCTCGCCCCGCTCGGCGAGGACGAGCTGACTTTCGAGGAGGCGGCGGCATGAAGATCGGATTCGTCGGGCTGGGCAACATGGGCGGGCCGATGGCGGCCAATCTGGCGACGGCGGGGCACGAGGTCACCGGCTTCGACCCCGCCGCGCCGATGCCCGAGGGGGTGCAGGCCGCTGCGAGCGGCGCCGACGCCGCGCGCGGCGCCGAGGTCGTGATCACCATGCTGCCCAATGGCGACATCCTGCGCCGGGTCGCCGCCGAGCTGATCCCGGCGATGGCGCCGGGAATGGTGTTGCTCGACTGCTCGACGGTCGATGTCGACAGCGCGCGCGCCGTCGCCGCCGAGGCCGAGGCCGCCGGGGTGCTGACAGTGGATGCGCCCGTCTCGGGCGGCGTGGGCGGCGCGCAGGGCGGCACGCTGACCTTCATGGCGGGCGGGCCGGTGGAGGCGTTCGACCGCGTCGCCCCGCTGCTCGACGTGATGGGTCGCAAGGCCGTGCATTGCGGCCCCGCCGGCGCGGGCCAGTCGGCCAAGATCTGCAACAACATGATCCTAGGGGCGACGATGATCGTCACCTGCGAGGCCTTCGCGCTGGCCGACAAGCTCGGCCTCGACCGGCAGGCGATGTATGACGTGGTCTCGACGTCGTCGGGGCAGAGCTGGTCGATAACGACCTACTGCCCCGCCCCCGGCATCGGCCCGCAGAGCCCCGCCGACAACGACTACACCCCCGGCTTCGCCGCAGAGCTCATGCTCAAGGATCTGCGCCTTGCCCAGCAGGCCGCCGAGAGCGCGGATGCCGACACGCCGGTGGGCGCGCTGGCGATGCAGCTCTATGAGCACTTCGTCGAGCAGGAGGGGGCGACGGGCAGGGATTTCTCGGCCATGCTCGAGCGCTTCGCGGGGCGCGGGCGCGGCTAGGCGATCCCTCGCGCAATGCGCCATCCGGGGCTTGCGGTGCGTGCGCCGATCCTGCACGCGCCATTCGGGAGCCAGTCATGCGCCATCTTCTCTCCGCCACGCTGATCGGGGCGGGTCTTCTCGCCGCAGGAGCCGCCACCGCGCAACCCGCGCACTGCCCGCCGGGGCTGGCCAAGAAGAACCCGCCCTGCGTGCCGCCGGGACAGGCGCGCCAGGGTGTCACCGTGGGCGCGCAACTGCCGCCCGGCGTGGACTATATCATCCTCGGCGAAGAGGAGCTGCGCCGCCTCGGCCTCGCGCCGCAGCCCGGTATCCGCTACATCGTCGTCGACAACGAGGTGTTCCGCATCGCCGACGCGACGCGCAAGGTGCTCGACGCCATCGGCGCGGTGCAGGCGCTCACGCGCTGAGCCTCAGGCGGGCTCGGGGCTGCGCGCCGCCGATGCCGCGGCCTCCTGCGCGATGGTGCGCCCCTCCGTGAAGTTGATCAGGTCCACCATGGTGAAATCGCCCGGATCGGCGCGCGGCAGGGTCGGGGTCCAGTGCGGCGCCGAATGCAGGTAGGAGGCCGGATCATGCGTCAGCAACGCGAGGAAGGTCCGCCCGACGATCTGCGCGCCCACCCCGGCGAGATGGGTGCCGCAGGTCATCACCTCGGCCTCGCGCAGGATGTAATACCACAGAGGCGCCGGCCCGTGCCCGCCCGCCGTGCTCCAGATCTGGTCGTTGTTGAGCCGCTCCGAAGGTGACAGCATGGCCTCGGCCACGACCTGCCCGGAGGGCAGCCGCGCATCGAGCCCGCGCTGCAGGTTGCGCGCCGCGACCGAGCGCGGCGCGCCGGGCACCACCCCGTCGGGCAGGTTGAGCATCGGCGTGGCGATCTTCGTGTCGATCATCATCCCGGCCTGGGCCTGCGGCTCGCCGCCAAAGAAGAACGCCCAATCGACGGTGCGCTCGGCCGGCACCGGCTTGAAGCCGCGCAGATCGGGCGCCCCGGCCGGGCCGTCCGGCACCGGAAAGAGCAGCCCGCCCACCCCCTCGCGCAGCGTGTAGCCCGACCGCACCTGGCTGTGGCCGAAGCGGAAGCCCGCAACGCTGAACTCCACCGGGATAAAGGGATCGACATCGGACGGGTAGCCGAACGGGTTATGCGCCGTCAGCGCCGCGACGACCTGCTCGCCGATGGTGCGCGGCAGGAACTCGTGCAGCACGATCCACTGGTAGTGCCGCCGCACGATGGTCTGCGCCTCGAGGAAGCGCTCGGAGGCGGGCGCGTCCGGGTCGGTCTGGCTCTCCACGACGCGGTTGTGGAACTTCAGGAACAGCAGGTGCAGCTGCGAGATGAGCAGGTTCTCGTCATTGCGGTGATCGCCGATCAGCGCGCGGCCGTGGCGCGTGCGCGGCAGATCGCCGCCATCCTCCGAGAGCATGAAGCGCATCCCGTCGGGCTCGTAGAGATAGGGCTGCATGTCCGGCCCGCGCCCGTAGAGCGAGTCGAGTTCGAGCGCCGGGGTGCGGAAATTGTGCGTGGCGTCCACGTCGATCTGGCGTTCGAGGATCGAGGTCGCGTCGAGCGTGATGTCATGGTCGATGAACTGGCCGAGGAAGGTGTAGCCGGCCTTGATGCGCGGATTGTCCTGCGAGGTGTCATCCGGCGGGGTGAGCCCGCCATCCATCGGTCCGCCGACCGCGCCGAGCGCCTCGGGGCCGGGGTGAAAATACTGCAGGCAGGGCGCGGCCGGAAACATGCGCCCGAAACGTCCGGACACCGCGAAGCTGCCCGCGGGCGCCTGAAGCCCGCGAAGTTCGAAACCGTGCATGGGTCATCCCCCTTGGAGGCGCGCCGGCGGGAGCGCACACACGCCCGGGGCGCAGTTGACAGGACAGTTTTTAGTAGTGGCGAAAATTACTCCGAATCGCCCTGTCGCGCAACAAGTATTCGTTAACACAGCCTATTGCGCAGCAACACTGCGCGGGGCCAGCATCGCGCGCAGGTAGCGCCCGGTATGGCTGCGCTCCACCGCGGCGACCTCCTCGGGGGTGCCCGTCGCCACGATCTCGCCGCCGCCATCGCCGCCCTCGGGGCCGATATCGATGATCCAGTCGGCGGTCTTGATGACGTCGAGATTGTGCTCGATGACGATCACCGTGTTGCCGGCATCGACGAGCTCGTGCAGCACCTCCAGAAGCGCGCGCACATCGTCGAAATGCAGCCCCGTGGTGGGCTCATCGAGGATGTAGAGCGTGCGCCCGGTCGAGCGGCGGGCGAGCTCCTTCGAGAGCTTTACGCGCTGCGCCTCGCCGCCCGACAGGGTCGTCGCCTGCTGGCCAACCTTGATGTAGCCGAGCCCCACCCGCATCAGCGCATCCATCTTCTCGCGGATCGAGGGGACGGCGGCGAAGAAGTCCTGCGCCTCTTCCACCGTCATGTCGAGAACACC
>PUKW01000011.1 GCA_003550665.1 Paracoccaceae bacterium
CAAGGGTGTGTGCGCATCCGCTTTGCATGTGCGCCGATTTCGCGTATGTTACCCAAAAGAGCGCACACAAGGCAGAACGCATGACAGGCGACAGCTCCCCCCCGCCCTATTTCAATCTCGATCCAGATCGCGCGCGCGCCGCGCTCGACGCGCCGGTCTCCACGGCGGGCTTTGCCGCGATCGCCGCGGCCTGCGCGAAGGGGCGCGCCGATCTCGCCGGGCGCGGGCTCGACCCGGAGGGCGGCAAGCGGCTGCGGCTGTTCTCGACCTGGGAGATCACCAAATATCTGATCCCGGTGGCAACGCCGCATTTTCGCCGCGTGCTCAAGGCCAACCCGGATCTGCCGCAGGGCCACAGCGATTCCGAGGGCGGCGCGAAATGGTTCACCCTCGACGAGGTGCTGCGCCTGCGCGCGCATTTCGCCGCCGAGGGATCAAAAACCAAGGAATACCTGCCCTACCGCCCCAAGGGCCTGCCCGCCAAGATCACCGCGGTGGCCAATTTCAAGGGCGGGGTCGGCAAGACCTCGACGGCGGCGCATCTGGCGATGTCGGCCGCGCTCGACGGCTACCGGGTCCTCGTCATCGATCTCGACAGCCAGGGCTCGATGACCTCGATCTTCGGCGGGCGCGTGGCCGATGAATGGGGCACGGTGTTTCCGCTGATCGCGCGCCATTACGGGCGCCACCTGCGCGGCGAGAACCAGGCCCGGATGGATCGCGGCGAGCCGCCGCATCCCATCGACGACACGCTCGATGAGGCGCTCAAGCTGAGCACGGCCGACATCGTGCAGCGCACGCACTGGCCCAATATCGACCTGATCGGCGCGCAGCTCAATCTCTACTGGGCCGAGTTCCAGATCCCGGTCTGGCGCATGGCCGCGCGCGGCTGGAAGCTGTGGGACGGGCTCGCCGAGAGCCTCGAGGCCGACGGGGTGCTCGAGCAGTACGACATCGTCATCCTCGATACCCCGCCCGCGCTCGGGTATCTGACGATCAACGGGCTCTCGGCGGCGGATATCCTTCTGGTGCCGCTCGGCGCATCGTTTCTGGAGTTCGATTCCACGGGGCGGTTCTTCGACATGCTGCACGCGACCTTCGCCTCCATCGAGGAGGGCGAGAACATGGCCGCCAAGGCGCTGGGGCGCGAGGGCATGGCCTTCGAGTGGGACGCGGTGCGCGCGATCGTCACGCGCTATGACGCCGCCCAGCAGGGTGAGCTCGCCAGCCTCATGCAGGCCTATCTCGGGCGCACGCTGTCGCCCTCGCGCCAGGGCTACACGGCGCTGATCGGGCAGGCGGGCGAGCAGGTCTCGGGGATCTACGAGGCCGACTACCGCGATTTCAACCGCGAGACCTATGCGCGCGGGCGCGAAACCTTTGACGAGACCTATGCCGCCTTCAAGAAGCTGCTGCTCGGCGTGTGGCGGCGCGACGAGCTCGCACGGCAGGCGGCGCAATGAGCCGGCGCGCAGTATGTTTCGCGCGCGAAACATCCGCCCCCGGCGATCCCGCTTGGGAAATGAAAAAATCTTTATTTTTCAATGCATTAAGCCCGAACCGTTTCGCATGCGAAACACCCCGCACGCCCGCGCAACCGCCGCGTAACCCACCCCGCGCCAGGATGGCGGCGCAAGGAGACTGAGCCATGGCCAAGCGCAAGCGCCTCGACCCGACCCCCCTGCCCGGCGCGCCCGAGATCAAGGCCGCCCCCGGCAGCCGCGTTCCGATCGCCCAGGTCAGCGGCGACAGCTCCGCCGCCGCGGCGCTCAGCGAGATGACCGAGGCCTTCACCCGCGCGCGCGCCGAGGGCCGGCTCGTGCAGGCGCTGCCGCTCGACGCGGTGCGCGCCGATCATCTGGTGCGCGACCGCATCGCGGTGGATGAGGACGCGCTCGCCGACCTGATCGCGAGCATCCGCGCGCGCGGCCAGCAGACCCCGATCGAGGTCGTCGAGCTCGCGGAGGGCTACGGGCTGATCTCGGGGTGGCGCCGGCTCGAAGCACTGCGCCGGCTGCACGCCGAGACCGGCGCGGAGGAGTTCGCCACCGTGCTCGCACTCCTGCGCCGCCCGGCCGAGGCGTCGGAGGCCTACCAGGCGATGGTCGAGGAGAACGAGATCCGGCTCGGCCTGTCCTACTATGAGCGCGCGCGCATCGCGGTGCGCGCCGCCGAGGCCGGGGTCTATGCGGACCGGCAGGCGGCGCTGCGCGGGCTGTTCGCGGCGGCCTCGCGCCCGCGCCGCTCCAAGATCGGCGCCTTCATGACGGTGCATGACGCGCTCGACCGGGCGCTGCGCTTTCCCGCGGCGATCCCCGAGCGGCTGGGACTGCGGCTGGCGAAGGCGCTGGAGGCCGACCCGGCGCTGGGGCCGAAGCTGCGCGAGCGGCTGCGCCGGGCCGACCCGGCCGATGCCGCCGCCGAGGCAGCGCTGCTCACCCGCGCCCTCGCCCCGGCCCCGGACCCGAAACCGTCAGCCGGCCCGTCCGCGCCGCCCGAGGGTGCGCAGGAGATCCGCCCCGGCGTCTTCCTCGAGGTCACGGGCGGGTATCTGAAGCCGAAGCTCACCATCTCGGGCCCGAAGGTCGACAACGCCCTGCGCGAGCGGCTCACGGCCTGGCTCAGGGAGGGGCGCTGAGGGCGGTGTTTCGCGCGCGAAACATTTGCGCATCGCGGCCACTTGCAGTGGACGCGGCGCGATGGCACATCATTTCCAGGTACTAACCCTCCCGTGCAGCGCGGTGTTCCACCCATGAGCGTCCCTGTCCTTTCAGTGCGGTCCGGCGCAGCCGATGCCGGAGTCGCCGGGATGCGCCGGTGATTCACACCCATGCCGATACCGCGACGCTGGGCGCGCTCGATGCGGATGTGGTTGTGGTCGGGGCGGGGCCGCTCGGGCTGGTGACGGCGTTGCGGCTCGCCGAGGGCGGGCGCCGGGTGCTGGTGCTCGAAAGCGGCACCCGGCGCAGCGATGCGGCCGCGCAGGCTCTGGCCGAGGCCGACTGCGCCGATACCCGGACCCATCACGCCCCCGAGATGACCGTCGCGCGCCGGCTCGGCGGCACGGCGGCGCTGTGGGGCGGGCGCTGTGTGCCCTATGATCCGATCGATTTCGAGCCGCGGCCCTGGCTCGGGCTGGCGGGCTGGCCGATCGGGCGGGCCGATCTCGACCCGTGGCTCGGCGCGGCCTGTACGCTGCTCGGCGCGGGGCCGGCGGTGTTTCGCAAGGCCCCCGACGGGATCGCGATCCGCGACACCGCCTTCAGCGTCGACACGCTCGAGCGCTGGAGCGCCACCCCGCGCACCGACAAGCTGCATGCGCGCGCCCTGGCGCAGCGGCGCGATCTGCATGTGGCGCTCGGCGTGACGGTGTGCGGGCTGCAATACGGCGCCGATGACCGGGTCGCGGCGCTCGAGCTGTGGCGCGGCGGGGCGCGGGCGCGGCTGCCGGTGCGCGCGGTGATCCTCGCCGGTGGCGGCAACGCGGTCACGCAGCTGCTGCTCAACGCGCAGGCGGCGCAGCCGCGCCGTTTCGGCGGCGCGGACGGGCCGCTGGGACGGTTCTACATGGGGCATCTGAACGGCCAGATCGCCGATATCCGGCTCGCCGGGGACGGGGTCGAGCGCGCGCTCAGCTTCTTCGCCGATGGCGACGGTCATGCGCGGCGGCGTTTCGCGCCGGACGTCGCGCTGCAGCGGGCGCAGGAGCTGGCCAATATCGCCTTCTGGCCGATCGTGCCGCCGATCGGGGCGGCCGAGCACGGCTCCGGCGCGCTCTCGGCGGCGTATCTCGCGCTGTCGCTGCCCAGGCTCGGGCGCCGGCTGATCCCCGAGCCGATCCGGCTCAAGCATCTGGGCCCGCCGCCCTATCGCCGCGGCCCGCATCTGCGCAACCTGCTCACCGACCCGGTCACCGCCGCGACCGCGGTGCCGCGCTTTCTGTGGCAGCGCTACGGCGCGCGCCGGCGGATGCCGGGATTCTTCCTGCGCAACGGGCAGCATCGCTACGGGCTCGAATACCAGGGCGAGCATCTGCCCGATCCCGAAAGCCGGCTGACCCTGTCCGA
>PUKW01000291.1 GCA_003550665.1 Paracoccaceae bacterium
CCTCGCCCTCGGGGATGGTGAAGACCTCGCGAAAGGCGGCGATCTCGCCGGGTTTGACCTGTCCGTCGGCCTTGGCCATCTTCGCCGCGAGCGCGATAACCGCGATGGTGAAGGCCACCGACCGCTCCGGCGGGGTGCGCGCGCGGTCGAACAGCGCCGCGAGCGTCTCACCGCTGGCGAGCGCTCTGAGGGCGCGGGGTATCCGGGTCCAAACCGACATGCCTTCTACACTAGCGCGTTTGACGCAGCCTGTCAGTCGGGCGCGCCGCCAAGCATCTTCTGCATCACCACCAGATCGAGCCAGCGGCCGAACTTGCGCCCGACCTCGGGCAGCCGTGCGATCTCCCGGTAACCGATCGCGGCGTGAAAGGCGACGGCATCGGGATTGCCGGCGCTCACCCCGGCGATCATCGAATGCGCCCCGCCCGCGCGCGCATCCGCCTCGATGGCGGCCATCAGCGCGCGCCCGGCCCCGCGCCCGCGCGCGCCCGCATCGAGCAGCAGGCTGTGCTCCATGGTGTGCGCATAGCCCGGCCCGCCGCGAAACTGGCCATAGAGCGCGAAGCCGCACACTGCGCTGGCGGCCTCGACGACGAAGACGCCGTGGCCGGCGGCGGCCTTGTCGGCGAGCAGGGCGCGCAGCTCGGCTTCGGTCTTCTCGGCACTGGTGAAGGTAGCGAGGCTGTCGCGGATATAGCCGTTCCAGATCGAGGCGATCGCGGCGCAATCATCGTCGCGCGCCAGGCGCGGCGTCACGCGAGGACCCGCGGGCCGAGCGGCGTCTCCAGATGCGCGCGCAGCTGCGCCGCGGGCCCCTCGCGCACGACGACGCGCGCATCCGTCACGATCGGATCGAGCACGCCGCGCAGCTCGCCCACGCGCGGATGCACGAGTTCGAGCATCTCCAGCCGACAACCCGCATCGGGCAGCGTGTCGGCGGGATGCGCCGCACCGTCCCATTCGATCAGGCCCGGAAACAGGCCCTCATAGGGCAGCCGCCCATCCTCGGGCACCGACATCCGCCAGCTCAGCGCCCCGCGCGACACCGCCATCGCGCGCCCTGCCCCCGCCGGCGCCCGCGCGAGCGCACCGTCAAGATCGGTCCCCCGCGCCACCCAGTGCGACAGCCGCGGCGGCCCGGCGAAGCTGTCGAGCCCGAACCAGCGCGCATGATCCGGCGGCGCCGCCGCCGGGTCCACGGCGATCACCTCGAGGTAGAGACCGGGCCCGATCAAGAGGAGCCTGTTATGCGTGCTCATCAGCGGATGCGCGCCCACCGGCGCCATGGTCACGCCGAGCCGCGCTTCGATCTGTGCGACGCCTTCCTCGAGGGTCTGGGCGGTGACGACAAGGTGATCGATCTCGAAATCCATCGCGGTGCTCCTCAAGCGGGCTCGCGCGCGGCACGGATCAGCCGCAGGATGTCGCGCGCGGCGTCAGGTATGTTGGTGCCGGGGCCGAAGATCGCCTTGACCCCGGCCCCGGTGAGGAACTCGTAATCCTGCTGCGGGATCACCCCGCCGCAGATCACGAGGATGTCGCCGGCCCCGGCGGCCTCGAGCGCCTTGACGAGCCGGGGCGCGAGCGTGCGGTGCCCGGCGGCCTGGCTCGAGATGCCCACGACATGCACATCGTTGTCCACGGCATCCTGCGCGGCCTCCTCGGGCGTTTGAAAGAGCGGACCCATATCCACGTCAAAGCCGATATCGGCGAAGGCGGTGGCGATCACCTTGGCGCCGCGGTCATGCCCGTCCTGGCCCATCTTGACCACCAGCATGCGCGGGCGCCGGCCCTCCTCGTCGGCAAAGGCCTCGACGTCGCGCTGGATCGCCTCGAAGCCCGCATCGCCGTCATAGGCCGCGCCGTAAACGCCCGCGAGGGTCTTGACCTCGGCGCTATGGCGGCCGAACACCTCCTCCATCGCCGAAGAGATCTCGCCCACCGTGGCGCGTGCGCGCGCGGCCTTGACAGCACCCTCCAGCAGGTTGCCGCCGTCGCGCGCCCGGCGCGTCAGCCCGGCGAGGGCGGCGGTGCAGGCCGTCTCGTCGCGCTCGGCGCGGATGCGCGCGACAGCCTCGACCTGCCCGGCGCGGACCTTGTCGTTGTCGATGTCTAGCAGGTCGATCGGGTCTTCCTTGTCCTTGCGGTACTTGTTGACACCGACGATGACCTCCTCGCCGCGGTCGATCATCGCCTGGCGCCGCGCGGCGGTCTCCTCGATGCGCAGCTTGGGCATGCCCGAGGCCACCGCCTTGGTCATGCCGCCCAGACCCTCGACCTCCTCCATCAGCGCCCAGGCCTTCTCGGCGAGCTCATTGGTCAGGCTCTCGACGTAATACGACCCCGCCAGCGGATCGACGACGCTGGTCACGCCGGTCTCCTCCTGCAGGATGAGCTGGGTGTTGCGCGCGATCCGCGCGGAGAAATCGGTGGGCAGCGCCATCGCCTCGTCGAGCGCGTTGGTGTGCAGCGACTGGGTGCCGCCGAGCACCGCGGCGAGCGCCTCATAGGCGGTGCGCACCACGTTGTTGTAGGGGTCCTGCTCCTGCAGCGACACGCCCGAGGTCTGGCAATGGGTGCGCAGCATCTTCGACTTGGGGTCCTTGGGCTCGAACTCGTCCATCACGCGCGACCACAGAAGCCGCGCCGCGCGCAGCTTCGCCGCCTCCATGAAGAAGTTCATCCCGATCGCGAAGAAGAACGACAAACGCCCGGCAAACGCGTCGACATCCATGCCCCGCGCGATCGCCGCGCGCACATATTCGCGCCCGTCCGCGAGCGTGAAGGCGAGCTCCTGCACGAGGTTCGCGCCCGCCTCCTGCATGTGGTAGCCTGAAATCGAGATCGAGTTGAAGCGTGGCATCTCGGTGGCGGTGTATTCGATGATGTCGGCCACGATCCGCATCGAGGGCTCGGGCGGATAGATATAGGTGTTGCGGACCATGAACTCCTTGAGGATGTCGTTCTGGATCGTCCCCGACAGCTTGGCGCGGTCCACTCCCTGCTCCTCGCCGGTGACGATGAAGCTCGCCAGCACCGGGATCACCGCGCCGTTCATGGTCATCGACACGCTGACCTGATCGAGCGGGATCTCGTCGAAGAGGATCTTCATGTCCTCGACGGAGTCGATCGCCACGCCCGCCTTGCCGACATCGCCCTCGACCCGCGGATGATCGGAATCGTAGCCGCGATGGGTCGCGAGATCGAAGGCCACCGACACGCCCTGCTGCCCGGCGGCGAGCGCGCGGCGGTAGAAGGCGTTGGACTCGCGCGCCGTCGAGAACCCCGCATATTGCCGGATCGTCCAGGGCCGGCCGGCATACATCGTCGCACGCGGGCCGC
The DNA here is from genome assembly GCA_003550665.1 of Paracoccaceae bacterium. Taxonomy (GTDB): domain Bacteria; phylum Pseudomonadota; class Alphaproteobacteria; order Rhodobacterales; family Rhodobacteraceae; genus Alkalilacustris. The sequence goes on from PUKW01000291.1 coordinate 3,343, forward strand.
GCAGGTAGGGCGGCGCGCCCGGCAGGCTGTCGAGATGCTCGAGCCCGGCGAGATCCTCGGCCGTGTAGAGCGGGCGCACATCGATGCCCTCGAGGGTGCGCCAGGTCAGGCTGCCCGGGTCGCGGCCCTTGAGTTCGCGCGCGGCCAGGTCGCGCCATTTCTGCTGCTTGTCGCTCATGGGCGGGTCCTCATGCTGCGCCCGGCACACGAGATGTTGCGGCGGGCGGGTGTTTTCCGGCACAAGGCCCCTATATCGGGGCGTGCAGGAGGATCTATGAAACCGTTTTTCACCATACTAATCGCCGCAGCACTCCCCGTCACGGCGTTCGCCGCGGACGGTGCCCGCGACGGCGACGAGGGTGCCGCACAGCTGGAGGCCGAGGCCGCCGAGCTTCCCGAGGAGGAACAGGTCGAAGGGCTGCAGACCATCGACGGCATCGAGGCCGATCTCGCGAGCTTCCAGTGGGTGGACCGGCTCATCGTGGTGTTCGCCGACACGCCCGACAACCCCGACTTCCAGCAGCAGATGACGTATCTCGAGGACCGCGCCGAGGATCTCGTGGAGCGCGACGTCGTCGTCGTGGTCGATACCGACCCGGCCGCGCAGAGCGATGCGCGCAGCGAACTGCGCCCGCGCGGCTTCATGGTGGTGATCATCGACAAGGACGGCGAGGTGAAGCTGCGCCGTCCCTCGCCGCGCTCGGGGCGCGAGCTCGTCCGCTC